>NZ_VWWC01000129.1:0-20224 GCF_011753175.1 Burkholderia sp. Cy-637
CGTACTTGTTGGTCAGTTGCGAGCCCTGCGCGGCCATCACGGCCGGGCTCGTGTAGTTCTCGGAGGCGATCAGCTCGATGTGATCTTCCTGGCGCTGGTTTTCCTGCTGGATCGCCTGCCAGAGGTCGGGATCGACGTTCGCGATGGTGCTTTGGGCTCTGTCAAACATACGGTTTCCGTCAAGTGTGTACAGGTTGACCGGGGCGGGCCGAGTACATTGCGCGCTGCTGGCGGACGGCCAGCCCGGCGCGACGGAAGGATCCGGTTACGCAAGGCGGACAGCCACCGGCAATGTACGCAACGGCGCACAACGGCTGCCCAGGCGAACGGCAAAAACGACGCCCTGCGCTTCACGGTGGGATGCTCCACCTTGAACCCGAGGGTTCTATCGCCAGTCACGCAGGGGCTGATGAGCGCCGTAGTTTATTGGATGGGCGATGAATAGGCAACCGGCCGCCCGCCCCTGCGGCGCAATAAGGGCGCGATCCAAATTGCCGCGAATGCCCCGCCGGGCCTGCCTCCGGCGTCGGCTTCGAGCCTGGCGCGCAGGTCGCGGCCGAGTCCGGACACGGCCCGTGTCGCCTTGCCGCAACGCGGCATTGTCAGTAGGCTAACGATCCCCCCTATCGTTTCACCCCACCGACCAGGAGCAGCAGCAATGATCGTGTTCGTCACCGGCGCATCCGCGGGATTCGGCGCCGCCATCGCCCGGACCTTCGTCAAGGGCGGCCATCGCGTGGTCGCCAGCGCGCGCCGCAAGGACCGGCTCGACGCCCTCGCCGCCGAACTCGGCGAGGCCCTGTTGCCCGTCGAGCTCGACGTGCGCGAGCGCGGCGCCATCGAGGCGGCGCTCGCGGGCCTGCCGGCGGACTTCGCCGGGATCGACGTGCTGGTCAACAACGCCGGCCTCGCGCTGGGTACCGAGCCGGCCCAGCGGGCCAGCCTCGACGAGTGGCAGACCATGATCGACACCAATTGCTCGGGCCTGGTCACCGTCACGCACACGCTGCTGCCCGGCATGATCGCGCGCGGCCGCGGCCACATCTTCAACCTGGGCTCGGTCGCCGGCACCTACCCGTACGCGGGCGGCAACGTCTACGGCGCGACCAAGGCATTCGTCCGACAATTCAGCCTGAACCTGCGCACCGACCTGCTGGGCACGCCGCTGCGCGTGACCGACATCGAGCCGGGGCTCTGCGGCGGCACCGAATTCTCCAACGTGCGCTTCCGCGGCGACGACGAGAAGGCCGCCAACGTGTACGCCAACGTCGAGCCGCTCACGGCCGAGGACATCGCCGACACGATCTACTGGATCGCCACGCGCCCGGCCCACGTCAACATCAACACCGTCGAAATGATGCCGGTCGCGCAGGCCCCGGCAGGGCTGGCCGTGCACCGCGGCTGAAGGCTGCCGGCAAGCCCGCCCGGGGCGCGCGCAGCCGCGCCGGGCGGGCCGCTGCGCGCGCAACATTCGGTTACGAAACGCCGCGAAACGTTCCGGTAGAATGCGCGCCATGACCGAACCCGAACCTCCGCCCGAAGCCGTGCCCTCGTTTCGCTGGCCGGTTCGCGTGTACTACGAGGACACCGATGCCGGCGGCATCGTGTACTACGCGAACTACCTGCGCTTCTTCGAGCGGGCCCGCACCGAATGGCTGCGGGCCTGCGGCCTCGACCAACGGCGCCTGGCCGCCGAGACCGGCGCGATGTTCGTGGTGCGCGACACGGCGGTCGACTACCGGGCGCCGGCGCGGCTGGACGATTCGTTGACGATCGTCAGCCGGATCGAACGTTTCGGGCGCGCCTCGATGATCTTCGTGCAGGAAGCCTGGCTCGGCGACCTGCTGCTGGTGTCGGGGCGTACCGGCATCGGCTGGGTCGACCGCGAAACGCTGCGGCCGACCGGCATTCCGCCCTCGGTCCGCGATGCACTGGAACGGGGACCGGTACCAAGCCTGTCAACGGCCGAGGCCTGAGCGCCGTTTAGACAGAGCCGATGAACTTGCGACCCTGATTCGGGACCAACGACGGCACGGCAAGGCGCGACGCGGGCAGCCGAGGGCAGGCCCGCCACGCGCCGCCGAACGCCGGACCCGTAGCGCGCCAGCGGCATCGAAGCGGCGCGGCGGCCAAGAAGGCATGACAACCACACACCTATGAACTCTGCACAAGACCTGTCGATCGTTTCTCTCGTCCTCAATGCGAGCGTGCTCGCCCAGGCGGTGATGGGGCTGCTCCTGCTGCTGTCGCTGATGTCCTGGACGTTCATCTTCCGTAAATGGTTCGCGATCCGTCGCGCGCGCAAGCAGACCGAGCGTTTCGAACGCGATTTCTGGTCCGGCGGCGATCTCCAGGCGCTTTACCAGAGCGCGGCGAACAATCGCCACACGATCGGCTCGCTGGAACGGATCTTCGAATCGGGCATGCGCGAGTTCCTGAAGGCCAAGGAAAAGCGCATCTCCGATCCCTCGCTGATCCTCGACGGCGCCCGCCGCGCGATGCGTGCCTCGTTCCAGCGCGAGATGGACATGCTCGAGGCCAACCTCGCCTTCCTGGCCTCGGTCGGCTCGGTCAGCCCCTACATCGGCCTGTTCGGCACGGTCTGGGGGATCATGAATTCGTTCCGCGGCCTGGCCAACGTGCAGCAGGCCACGCTCGCCAACGTCGCGCCCGGCATCGCCGAGGCCCTGGTGGCCACCGCGATCGGCCTGTTCGCGGCGATCCCCGCGGTGGTGGCCTACAACCGCTACGCGCACGACATCGATCGCCTGGCAAGCCGCTTCGAGACCTTCGTCGAGGAGTTCTCGAACATCCTGCAGCGCCAGGCCCAATAAGGAGCACGCGATGGCCGGCACTCCCCTTCGTTCCAGCATGCGCGGCGGCCGCTCGCGCCGCTCGATGGCCGACATCAACGTCGTGCCCTACATCGACGTGATGCTGGTGCTGCTCGTGATCTTCATGGTCACGGCCCCGCTCGTGGCCCCCTCGATCGTCAACCTGCCGACCGTCGGCAACGCGGCGCCGCAGGACCAGACGCCGCCCGTGGTGGTCAACATCCAGGCCGACGGCCGCATGAGCGTGCGCTACAAGAGCGACGCCGGCGCCTCGCAGGAAGACACCATGAGCAAGGCCGAGCTCGACGACTTCATCGCCTCGCGGCAGGCCGACCATCCCGACCAGCCGGTGGTGATCGCGGCCGACAAGACCGTGCAGTACGACAAGGTGATGACCGTCATGTCGGACCTGAAAGCGCGCGGCGTGAAGCGCGTGGGCCTCCTCGTCAAATCGCAATGAACCAGCGCAAGACCCGCACCGCCTCACCGCTGCAGCCGCCTCGAGAGCGCGGCACGGGACGCGCGTTCCTGCTCGCCGCGCTGATGCACGTGCTGCTGGTGGCCCTGCTCTACCACGGCGTGCAGTGGCAGAACAGCACGCCGGCCGGCGCGGAGGCCGAGCTGTGGACCGAGGTGCCGGATTCGCCGGCGCCGCGCCCGGTGCCGCCGCCCGCCCCGCCGGTGCGCGTCGCCCCCGCGCCGCCGCCGGCGCAGGACGACGATGCCGAGATCGCCCTGCAGCAGAAGCGCCGCCAGCAGCAGGAAGCGGCCGCGCGCGAGGCCCAGCTCGCCGAGCAGCGCCGCCAGCAGGCGCTGAAGGCCCAGCAGGACGCCGAGGCCAAGCGCGCCGCCCAGTTGGCCGCGCAGCAGCTCGCCCAGCAGCAGGCGGCGGAAAAGCAGAAGCAGGCCGACAAGTTGCGCCAGCAACAACTCGCCGAACAGAAGAAACTCGAGCAACAGCAGAAGCTCGAGCAGCAACGCAAGCAGGAACAGGCGCAGGCCGACGCGCAGAAGAAGGCCGAGGCCGACAAGGCAGCGGCCGCCAAGGCGGAAGCCGCGGCCAAGGCGAAGGCCGACGCGGCCGCGAAGGCCAAGGCCACCGCGGCGGCCAATGCCAAGCTCGACAAGGAGCGCCAGGCGCGCCTCGCGCAATTGCAGGGCGCGGCAGGCGGCCAGGGCGGCAGCGACGGCCTGGCCAAGAGCGGCACGGGTTCGGGCTCGGGCGGCAATGCCACCTCGCCCGGTTATGCCGACAAGGTCAAGCGCCGGGTCAAGCCCTTCATCGTCTGGAACGGCGCCACCGAAGGGCTGGTGACGAGCGTGGATGTCCGCTGCTCGCCGTCGGGCGACGTGCTCAGCGTCTCGGTGGTGAGGCCGAGCGGCAATCCGGCCTGGGACGAAACCGTGGTCGGCGCGGTGCGGGCGGCCTCGCCGCTGCCGCCCGATACCAACGGAATCACCCCGAAGAAGATTGCAATTACCTTCCGGGCGGCGGAGTGACACGGAATCGGCTTACACTCGCGCCGTCGCCACAAGGAACGAATCGGCTATTGTTAGGTCTTTGCGGTTGCACAGTTACATACGGGAAACAGGACGCATGAGTTTGATGACGAAGCTGGGTTTCAGGGCACTGGTGGCCTCGTGCCTGATCGCGGCGGGCAGCACCGCCAACGCGCAGGTCAATGTGCTCATCACGGGCGTCGGGTCGACGCAGTTTCCGATCGCCACCGCGAATTTCGTCAACGAAGGCGGCTTGCCGCAATCGGTGACGGCCGTGGTGCGCGCCGACCTGTCCCGTACCGGCAAGTTCTCGAATGTCGACGCCGGCAGCACGCCGATCCCCGAGACCGCCCCGGTCGACTACGGCGCCTGGAAGGCAAAGGGCGCGAACGCGCTGGTCGCCGGCACCGTGAACCGCGACGCCAGCGGCCAGGTCAAGGTCGACTTCATGCTGTTCGACACGCTCAAGCAGCAAAGCCTCGGCGGCCTCTCGCTGACGGCCGGGGGCGATGCCGAAAGCATGCGCAAGACCGGCCACAAGATCGCCGACTTCATCTACCAGAAGCTGATGGGCGTGCGCGGCGTGTTCAGCACGCGGCTGTCCTACGTGACGCGCTCGGGCGGCAAGTATCGTCTGCTGATTTCCGATTCCGACGGCGAGAACGCGGTGCCGGCGCTGACCAGCTCCGAGCCGATCATCTCGCCGGCCTGGTCGCCGAGCGGAACGAAGGTTGCTTACGTGTCCTTCGAACTGCGCAAGCCGGTGGTCTATATCCACGACCTGCCGACCGGCCGCCGCTACGTGATTTCGAACCAGAAGGGCAACAACAGCGCGCCGGCCTGGTCGCCGGACGGCCAGACGCTGGCCGTGGCGCTGTCCCTGACGGGCAATACCCAGATCTACTCGGTCAGCTCGACGGGCACCGGCCTGCGCCGGCTCACCCAGAGCAGCTCGATCGATACCGAACCTTTTTACTCTCCTGATGGCCGGTGGATCTATTTCACCAGCGATCGTGGTGGCGCGCCGCAAATCTACCGGATGCCCGCACAGGGCGAAAGCGCCGGCAGCGCGCAGCGCGTGACGTTCACGGGCAGCTACAACACCAGCCCGCGCGTCAGCCCCGACGGCAAGTTGCTCGCGTACATCTCGCGCACCGGTGGGGGCTTCAAGCTGTATGTCCAGGATCTGCAAACCGGCGCCGCCAACGCGGTCACCAATACGACGCATGACGAATCGCCGAGTTTCGCGGCAAACGGTCAGTACATCCTGTACGCGACCCAAGCCAATGGCCGCAGTGTGCTGGCCGCCGTCCCCTCGGACGGCAGCTCGCCGCCGCAGATTCTGCCCGTCCAGGGCGGCTCCTTCCGTGAGCCGTCGTGGGGGCCATTCATGCAATGACCAACAGGAGATTCACCATGATGACCAATAAAGCTCGCCTGGCACTCGCCGTGATGATGATCAGCGCCCTCGCCGCCTGTAAGTCGGGCGTCAAGCTCGACGACAAGGCGAACCAGCAAGGCAACGCGCTGCAGACGCAACCGAACCCGACCGACGTCGCGCAAGTGAACGTCGATCCGCTGAACGATCCGAACAGCCCGCTGGCCAAGCGCAGCGTCTACTTCGACTTCGACAGCTACTCGGTCTCGGACCAGTACCAGTCGCTGCTGGCCCAGCACGCCCAGTACCTGAAGAGCCACCCGGCGCGTCACATCCTGATCCAGGGCAACACCGACGAGCGCGGCACCAGCGAGTACAACCTCGCGCTGGGCCAGAAGCGCGCGGAAGCGGTTCGCCGCGGCCTGTCGCTGCTCGGCGTGCCGGATTCGCAGATGGAATCGGTCAGCCTGGGCAAGGAAAAGCCGCAGGCGCTGGGCCACGACGAAGCCTCGTGGGCGCAGAACCGCCGCGCGGACATCGTCTATCAACAGTAAGCAAGGGAACCCAAGCCGTATGACGCACCGCTTCCCCTGGCTGCGTGCAGCCGCCGCGGCCTGTGTCGCCGGTGTCGCGCTCGGCGCGGCGCCGGCCCACGCAGGCATGTTCGACGACGACGAAGCCCGTCGCGCCGTGCTCGACCTGCGTAGCCGCACCGACAACCTGACCAGCCAGTTGTCGGCCGCGCAACGCACGATCCTCGACCAGTCCGGCCGTCTCGACCAGCTCAACCAGCAGGTCGCGACGCTGCGCGGGCAGAACGAGGACCTGACCAACCGCCTGACCACGCTCGAGCGTCAGCAGCGTGACGGCTACAGCGACCTGGACACGCGGCTCAAGAAGTTCGAGCCGCAGCAGACCACGGTCGATGGCGTCGAGGGCACGGTCCAGCCCGGGGAAACGGACGCGTTCAACGCGGCTTCGCAGCAGTTCCGCGCCGGCGACTTCAAGGGCGCGGCGGCTTCGTTCCGCGCCTTCATCGCCAAGTATCCGCAGAGCCCCTACCAGCCGGTCGCGCAGTACTGGCTCGGCAACGCGCAGTACGCGCTGCGCGACTACAAGGGTTCGACGGCGACCTGGCAGGCGCTGGTGAAGGCCTTCCCGCAGCACCCGCGCGCCGGCGACGCCCTGGTGGCGATCGGCACCAACCAGCTGGAGCAAGGCCAGAAGGCGGCCGCGAAACGCACCTTCGAACAGGTCGTCTCGCAGTTCCAGGGTTCGAGCTCGGCGCAGGCGGCGCAAGCCAAGATCGATTCGATCAAGTAGGCGAGATGGAGCGGCAGCAAGCCTGTCGAGGGTCGATTCTTGACAGGCTCGAAAAATCTCCGCTATAATTTCGCCTCTTTGGGTCGTTAGCTCAGCTGGTAGAGCAGCGGACTTTTAATCCGTTGGTCACAGGTTCGAATCCCGTACGGCCTACCAAAGCATCAAACAGAAAGCCCGGTCTCGCGACCGGGCTTTCTGCTTTTGCGCGCCGCCGCAGCGGATCAAGCCACCGAATACCCCCCGTCGGCCACCAGCGCATGCCCCGACACATAACTCGCGTCGTCCGACGCGAGGAACGCGACGATGGTCGCCATCTCCCCGGCCGTGCCCCAGCGCCCCGCCGGCGTGCTCGTGGCGAAGGCCTGCTGGGCCTCGACCGACGGCCAGATGCCGCGATGATGAAACGGCGTCTCGATCAGCCCCGGGCACAGCGCGTTGACGCGCACGCCGCGCCGGAACCACTCGATCGAGGCAGTCTTGGTCAGGCCGACCACGGCATGCTTGCTGGCAATATAGACCGAGGCATTCTCGAAGCCGATCACGCCGCCCATCGAGGCATTGTTGATGATGCTGCCGCCGCCCTGCGCGAGCATCAGCTCGGCTTCGTAGCGCATCGAATTCAGCACGCCGCGCACGTTGAGGTCGAACACCTGCTGGTAGCGCTCGGCCGTCTGCTCGACCAGCGGCGCGAAGCTGCCCTCGGTGCCGGCATTGTTGAAGGCGATGTCGAGCCGGCCATAGGTGCCGGCCGCGAAGTCGACCAGCGCCTTGACCTCCGCCTCCTGCGCGATATCGGCAACGAAGGCTCGCGCCTCGCCCCCGGCCGCCGCGATCTCGGCCACCAGGCTGTCGAGCTCCGGCTGGCGACGCGCGGCCACCACCAGCTTCGCGCCGCGGCGCGCCAGTTCGATCGCCGCGGCGCGGCCGATGCCGGAGCTGGCGCCCGTCACCAGCGCGACACGTCCCGCGAGTTGCCCTTGAATCTTCGTTTCCATGATTTCGCTCCTAGGCTTGGCGGCCGCTTCGCCGCCGGTTGATCGATTCGACAGAGCGAAGTATCGGAGTCCGGCTCATGAAAATAAATGGAACGATCGAGCATTGAAAATTCCATAACGAGGAACATTTCGCGTCAAGGCCGAAACGACTGGCACGGCGCCGGGCGCAGCCCGCAAGACACCAGCGGCCCGCCCCGCTTCGATTGACTCGCGCCCCGCAACGCGGGAACAATGAGCGGCCGGAACAGCCTCTTCCCGGTCATTCTTCCCAGCGGAACAATCGATCATGCTAGATCGCCTCGAATTGCTGACCGTCTTCTCCGCCGCCGCCAAGGCGTCGAGCTTCCGCGACGCGGCGCGCCGGCTCGGCGTCTCGCCGCAAGTGGTGACGCGCGCGATCCGCGAACTCGAGCAGCGGCTCGGCGAGACGCTGTTCCACCGCAACACGCGGCGCGTGCAGATCACCGCCTACGGACAATGGTTCGCGGCGAACGCGCAGACGGCGCTGGCCGGCATCGACGCGCTGTTCGATGCAGCCGGCGCCGCGCAAGCCGACGACGTCGCGGGCACGGTCCGGCTCACGGCGCCCGGCTATTTCGGGCGCCATTACGTGATGCCGATCCTGATGGAGCTGGCGCGGCGGCACCCCGGCCTCACGCCCGACCTGCGCCTGTCCGATACGCCTTCGGCGGTGGTGGACGAGCGTATCGACATCGGCGTGCGGGCCGGCTCGATCGGCGACAACCGCTTCGTCGCGCGCGAGGTAGGACCGCTGCCGATGTGGGTGGTCGGCGCGCCCGCGCTGATCGAGCGCGTCGGCGAGCCGAAGACGCCCGCCGCGCTGGCCGCCCTGCCCGTCACCAGCCTGATCGACCGCGCCAGCGGCCGGCCCTGGCCCTGGCTGTTCCGCGGCGACACGCCGTTCCAGACGCCCGCCCCGGTCTTCGTCACCGACGACGTCGAGGCCGAGATCGCCGCGACCTGCGCGGGCCTCGGCTTCAGCCAGTGCGCCGAATACCTGGTCCGCCCGCAGCTCGAGAACGGGCGGCTGGTTCGCGTGCTGCGCCGCTTCGAGCCGCAGCCCTGGAAGCTGCACGTCTACCGCCCGCAACGCGGGCCGGTGCCCAGGCGGATCCGCGTGGTGTTCGACGCGCTGGTGGCGGGGCTGGCCGGCGCGACCTGGCGCGGCTGACCCACGCCACGACATCAGCCGTTCAACATCCGCCCGCCGTCGACCACCATCTCGCTGCCGACGCTCCAGGCCGATTCGTCCGAGGCCAGGTGCAGCACCGCGCTGGCCACCTCCTCGGCCAGGCCGAAGCGACCAGCCGGAATCGAGGCGAGGATCTCGCGCTCGACCTGCTCGCGATACGCATCGGGAATGCCGAGCTTGTCGTAGAGCGGCGTGTCGACGGGCCCCGGGCTGACCGCGTTGATGCGCACGCCGCGCTCGAGCAGCTCGCTCGACAGCGTCTTCGACAGCGACAGCAAGGCCGCCTTCGAAGCCGCGTAGACCGAGGAACGCGCCGCGCCGACGTGCGCGTTGATCGAGGTATTGAGCACCACCGAGGCCGGATTCGCGAACACCGGCAGCAGCGCCTGGATCAGGAAGAACGGGCCCTTGAGGTTGACGTCGAGCGAGCGCGCGAACATCGGCTCGGTCCACTGCTCGATCGGCAGCCAGACCGATATACCGGCATTGAGGAAGGCGACGTCGAGCTGGCCGTAATGGTCGGCGACGGCCTGCGCGAGCCGCTGCTGCTCGCCGAGCTCGGCCGAATCGGCGCGCAGCGCCAGCACCTCGCTGCCGAGTTCGGTGCGGGCGCGCTCCAGGCGTTCCGGATCCTGGCCGGTGACGATCACGCGCGCGCCTTCGGCCAGAAACCGCTTGGCCGTGGCCAGGCCGATTCCGCTGGTGCCGCCGGTGATCAACGTGCGTTTGCCTTGCAAGCGGGACATGAGTGCTTCTCCTTGATGGAAATGGATGAGGGGCGACGGCGGCCGATCCGCCGTTCGCCACCCATCCAGCATGCCGCCCTGCCTCGAAAAGCATAAGACACTCGATTTACATACAATTCATGCTCGATTCGCATGAATGAGGTTCGGGATGGATCGCTTCCTGTTGATGAGCTGCTTCGCCCGCGCGGTGGAAACCGGCAGCTTCTCGGCCGCCGCACGCGACCTCGGGCTCGGCCAGCCCAACGTCAGCCGCCACGTGGCCGCACTGGAGGCGCATCTGCGCGTGCGGCTGCTGCATCGCTCGACGCGCCGGCTCTCGCTCACGCCCGAGGGCGAGCGCTATTACGCCGAGGTGCGGCGCATCCTCGACGCGGTCGACGAATCGGAATCCTCCCTGCGCGACGAGCTCGCGCCCTCTGGGTCCCTGCGCGTGGCCTGCCCGACCGCGCTGGCCCACGCCTTCGTGATGCCGCAGGTGCCGGCCTTCCTCGAACGCTATCCCGGCCTGTCGCTCGACCTGCAGATCCAGGACCGCTACGTGAACCTGCTCGACGAGGGCGCCGAGCTGGCGATCCGGATCGGCCACCTGGAGGACAGCGCACTGCGTGCGCGGCGCATCGGCCGCTTCGCGCGCGTATGCGTGGCGAGCCGCGACTACCTCGCGCGGCACGGTGCGCCGGCCACGCCAACCGCGCTGCGCGAGCACGACTGCATCGTCTATACGCTGCTGGCCTCGCAGGCTGCCTGGCCGTTTCGAGACGGCGAGGTCGCCGTCTCGGGGCGCCTGCGCGTGAATTCCCCGCAGGCGGTGCAGGAAGCGGTGCTGGCCGGCGTCGGCATCGCCCACGGCCCGCGCTGGCTGTTCGAGGCCGGCCTCGAGGACGGCCGCCTGCAACTGCTGCTCGACGAGCATGCCGCGCCGCCGGTGCCGATTCACCTGCTGTACGCTGCGAACCGCCTGCTGTCGCGGCGCGCGATCGTGTTCATGGACTTCGTCGCCGAGCTGTTCGCGCGTGTGCCCGCGCTGAACCTGCCCGAGCCGCCACGCCGCTAGCCCGGCGCGGCGCATCTCACTGCTTGACCACTCCGGCCCGACGACGACTACGGCTGGCTCAGCGCCGACGACCAGATCTCGCAGAAAGCGCGCATCCTGCTCGCGCTGGGCCTCAGCGGCACCAACGACCCGGCGGCCCTGCAGACTATGTTCGGGAGATATTCAGGAAGAAGCGGAAAACGGAAGCCGAGCGGCGCTCAGCGGCCGAGCCGCATGCGGATCGACTCGAGCTCGGCCGGCAGCTTGCGCGAGACCGGCTTCGCGCGCGGCTGCTCGACGAAGCCGAGGCGCCGGTAAAGCGCGGCCGCGCGCGGGTTGCTCAACAGCACGTCGAGCACCACTTCGCGGCCCTCGCCGTCGGCCAGCGCGCCGGCGCGACGGGCATCCTCGAACAGCGCGGTGAACACGCCGGTGCCGCGCCAGCGCTCGTCGATCGCGCAATGGGCGACATGCGTCTGGGCGCGCTTCGGCGCGGGCAGCTCGCCCTCGAGCACCAGCCCGCGCAGCAGGGCCGCCACCGTGCGGCGCGCTCCGAACACGCGCAGCAGCATCCAGGCCACGTGCGGATCATCGAGGCTCGTCAGGCGGCCGTCGTGGGCGGCCAGCACGCCGGCGATCCGGCCGTCGGGCGCGAGCGCGACGCGATGGCGGCGCCACGAGAAACGGCCGTGCGAAGAGGCGAAGGCCGTCGCCAGGAAGGCCGTCATCGCCTCGGGTGCCGCGCCGAGGAAGAAACCGAATTCGCGCACGCCCGAGGCGAGGACCAGCGGCGCGCAGGCCGCCGCATCCTCGGGACGCGCGGCACGGAAGGTCCAGCCGGCAAGCGTGGCCGCCATCGCGATGCCTAGCGCGCGAGCCGCGCCAGCGCGGCCACGGTGCGGGTGATCTGCTCGGGCTCGTGCGTCGAGCAGATGAAGAAGCGCAGCCGCGCGGCCTTCTCCTCGACGGCCGGATAGAAGATCGGCTGCACGTTGATGCCCTCGTCGAACAGCGCGTTGGCCCAGCGCGCCGCCTTCAGCGAGCTGCCGGTGATCACCGGCACCACCGCGTAACCCTCGCTGGTGCCGGTATCGAGACCGGCCGCGCGGGCCTCGTCGAGGAACTGCTTGCCGCGCTCGCGCAATTGCGCGACACGCCCGGGCTCGCGCTGCAGCACTTCGAGCGCGGCCAGCGAGGCGGCCGCCAGCGCGGGCGCGAGGCCGACGCTGTAGAGGAAACCGGGAGCGAGATGGCGCAGCATGTCGACCAGCGGCTGGCAGCCGGCGATGAAGCCGCCGCAGCCGGCCAGGGTCTTGGAGAGCGTGCCCATCCAGAGATCGACGTCCTCGGGCGCGACGCCCGCGTGTTCGCGGATCCCGCGCCCGGTCGCGCCGAGCACGCCGAGCGAATGCGCCTCGTCGACCAGCAGGAAGGCGCCGTGGCGATTGCGGATCTCGACGAACCTCGGCAGCTCGGGCAGGTCGCCGTCCATGCTGTAGAGCCCCTCGATCGCGATCAGCACGTTGCGATACTCGTGGCGCACGCGCGCCAGCAGCGCATCGAGCGCGCGCCAGTCGTTGTGCGGGAAGCTCAGGCGCTTCGCGCCGCTCAACTGCGCGCCCTGCACGATGCTGTTGTGCGCGAGCGAATCGTGGACGATCAGGTCGCCGGCGCCGAACAGCGAGCCGATCACGGTGACGTTGGTGGCATGGCCGCTGACGAACACCACGCAGTCGTCGGTCTCGTAGAAGCCGGCCAGCGCCTGCTCCAGCTCGCGCTGCACGGGCCGCTCGCCCGCCACCATGCGGCTGGCCGAGGCCGAAGTGCCGTAGCGGTCGATCGCTTCCTTGGCGCGCGCCGAGACGCTCGCCTCGCCCGCCAGGCCGAGGTAGTTGTAGTTCGCGTAGTTCAGGTACTCGCGCCCGCCGATGGTGGTGGTGGCGCCGGCCAGCCCTTCATGGACGCGGAAGAACGGCGATTCGACGCCGAGCTTCTCGCCCATCTCGTGCATGATCCGGACCTGCTGGTACTGCGGCATCGATTCGAAACGGCTGCGCGGCGACTCGTGCGCCGTCGAGGCCGGCACCGGCACGGCGGCGCCGCCGCCTTCGGTGACGCGCTCCAGTTGGCGCTTGAGCGCCTTCGCAGCCAGTTGCTGCCGGAGATGATCTCCCAATCCCATCGATTCGTTCGCCCGTCTGTGCTTGGTCAAGCTCGTTATGTTACGCCTTGAGCTCGACCCATTCCCAGGCATCCGGCGTCGACAGCAGCGCGTCGACCAGCCGGAAGTTCATTTCGTGGCTGGGCCGCAACGCCGTGACGCGCGCCAGCAGCGGCGCGCCGGCCATGGCGAGGTCGCCGACCAGGTCGAGCACGCGGTGGCGCACGAACTCGTCGGGCACGCGCAGGCCGCCCAGCACGCGGCTGCCGACGATCGAGGCGGTGCACGAGGGCCGCGCGCCGCGCAGGATCGGCACGCCGCGCAGGTAGCCGGCGAGGATCGCCGGCACCGCCCACTTGACGCGTCCATACGAACGCGAGGGCGCGATCTCGGCCGCGAAGGCCGCGGGCGTGATCGCGCCGCTCCAGTGCATCTCGCCGAAGCCCTTCAGGTCGTTGCGCACGCTCAGCTCGTAGCGCGGCGCCGGCTCGATGCGCATCTCGCGACGCGCGCCGCCCTCGCCGTCGGCCACCGTCAGCGGCCGCAGCACGCGGATGAAGCGCTTGGGCGCCGCCAGCGCGCGGCGCCCGCAGGCGCGGATCGCCGCCAGCCAGGGGCTCGCGCTGCCGTCCAGGATCGGGATCTCCTCGGCGTCGAGCTCGACCAGGGCATGGTCGATCTCGCTGGCCAGCAGCGCGGCGAGCAGGTGCTCGACGGTGCGCACGCCCACGCCATCGGGATGCAGCAGCATGGTGCAGAGCGGCTGCGCGCGACGCAGCGCCGGATCGACGCCGAAGCTGGCCAGCTCGCGGCCGCCTTCGAGACGCCGGAAGCGGATGCCGCGCGTGGCCGGCGTATCGCCCTGGGCGGGCAGGATCCGCACCCGCACGCGCCGGCCGGTATGCAGCCCGTGGCCGTCCAGCGCCAGTTCGGCGGCGAGCGTGCCCTCGCTGGCCTGCCAGCCGTCCGGCGCCGCCGTCATTGCACGACCCCGAGCCGGACCAGCTTGCCCTTGTGCTCGGTCGTGGCGCCCTGCGCTGCCTGCTCGGCGACCTGTTCCGCCGCGGCCACCGCCTCGACGGCCGGATCGTTGGCGGCCACCTTGAGCACCGCCTTCGCCTCGCTGTCGAGCCCGTGCCGGGCGGCCAGCGCGGCGACCTCGTCGCGCTCGCCGCCCGAGCCCGCATTGGCCTCGGCCGCCGCGATCGAATCGACGATGCGGCCCGCCAGCGACTGCACGGTCGCGCCGTCGGCGATCGCCATCACCGACAACTTCACCTCGAACACCTCCTCGACCGCGAGGCCGAGCTCCATGCCCATCAGCGAGTCCATGCCCATCTCGAGCACCGACTTGTCGAGCGCGATGCGATCGGCCGTCATGTGCAGGATCCGCGCGATCTGGGCGCGCAGCGATTCGGACACCAGGGCCACCGCCTCCTCGCGCGGCAGCGCGGCGACCTGGCCACGCAGCTTGTCGCCGCCATCGCGCGAGGCATCGCTGCCGGCGCGCGTTTGCATCTGCGCATAACGGCGCGCGCCGGCCGCCGGCATGCCGCGCGACAGCGCCTGCCAGTCGATCCGCACCACCGCCTCGCCGGCGCCGCCTTCGAGCAGCACGCGCTCGAGCGCGTCGAGCGCCTCGTCCGAGCGGATCGCCGCGCCGCCGATGCGCGCCTGCAGCGCCTCGCGCGTGCCGTCGTGGCGCGCCAGGAAACCGACGTCCTCGAGCGGCCCCCAGGCCATGAAGCTGGCCGGCAGCCCGGCCGCGCGGCGATGCGCGACCAGCGCCTCGAGGAAGCTGTTGGCGGCCACGTAGCTGGCCTGCCCCGGATTGCCGAGGTAGGTGGTGGCCGAGGAATAGAGCACGAACCAGTCGAGCGCCATGCCGCGCGTGGCGCGATGCAGGTTCCAGGCGCCGGCCACCTTGGGCGCCAGCACGGCCGCGAAACGCGCGTCGTCGAGATTGCGCACCAGGCCGTCGTCGATCTGCATCGCCGAGTGCAGCACGCCCTTGAGCGGCGTGCCGCGCGCGACGATCCGCTCGACCAGCGCCGTCACCGCCCGCGCATCGCCCACGTCGCAGGCGGCCACCTCGACCGTCACGCCGAGCGTGTCGCGCCAGCGCGCGACCTCGGCCGCGGCGGCCTCGCCCAGCACGCCGCCGCGGCTGGCCAGGCTCAGGTGGCGGGCGCCGCGCTCGACCAGCCGGCGCGCGGTGGCGAAACCGAGCCCGCCGGTGCCGCCGATCACGAGATAGGCCGCGCCCGCATCGAGCGCGAGCCGAGGCGCCTCGGCCAGGCCATGGGTGGGTGCCGGCGTGCCCAGCGCATAGGTGACCAGCACCTTGCCGATCTGGCGCGCCTGCTGCATGTAGCGGAAGGCATCCTCGGCGCGTTCGGCCGGGAACGCGCGATACGGCAGCGGATGCAGCGTGCCGTCGGCGAACAGCTGCATGACCTCGCCGAACAGGCGCGCGGTCAGCTCGGGCAGCACGCCCATCAGCTGGTCGGCATCGATGCCGAAGTAGCTGATGTTGTTGCGGAACGGACGCAGCCCGATATGGCTGTTCTCGTAGAAATCGCGCTTGCCGAGTTCGAGGAAGCGGCCGAACGGGCGCAGCGTGTCGATGCTGCGCACCATCGCCTCGCCGGCCAGCGAATTGAGCACGATGTCGACGCCCTGCCCGTGCGTGAGGGCGCGGACCTGGTCGGCAAAGGCCAGGCCGCGCGAATCGAGCACGTGGTCGGCGCCGAGCAGGCGCACGAATTCGCGCTTCTCGTCGCTGCCCGCGGTGGCGAACACCTCGGCGCCGAAGTGGCGCGCGATCTGGATCGCCGCGATGCCGACGCCGCCCGCGCCGCCGTGGATCAGCACCCGCTCGCCGCGGCGCAGGCGCGCCAGCTCGACCAGCGCGTACCAGGCGGTGAAGAAGGTAGTGGGGATCGTGGCGGCTTCCTCGAAGCTGAGGCGCGCCGGCTTGGCGGCGATCGCGTCGGCGCGCGTCACCACGCGCGTGGCGAAGCTGGCCGGCGCGAAACCGAGCACCGCGTCGCCCGGCGCGAAGCCGCTCACCTCGCGGCCGACGCGCAGCACGCGCCCGGCCAGCTCCATGCCGATGGTGGCGCCGGCGAAGCCGTTCTCGACCGCCTCGTCGGAGAGCAGGCCCATGGCGTACATCACGTCGCGGAAATTGAGGCCGGTGGCGACCGGCTCGATCTCGACCTCGTGCTCGCCTAGCGTGCGCGGCGCCTGCGCGAACCATTCGAGGTTGCGCAACGACCCCGGCGCCTCGAAGGCCAGCACGGCGGGTACCTTGGCCGCCGCCGGCCGGCGCGCGGCCGCGCGCTCGGCGCTCAGCATGCGCGGCACCAGGCGCGCATCGGCCCGCAGCAGCACCTCCTCCTCGGCCAGGTCGACCAGCAGCTCGCGCGCGAGCCGCGCCGGCTCGACGCCGCCCGCCGGATCGAGATCGATCAGCCGGCAGCCGAGCTCGGGATGCTCATTGGCCAGCACGCGGCCCAGGCCCCACAAGGTGGCGTGAGCCGGCGCCTGCGGCGCGGCATCCTCGAACGGGGCCGCGCCGCGCGTCACCACCGACAGGCGCACGCCGGCCGCGCGATGCTCGGCGTCGAGCGCGCGCACCAGGCCCGCCAGGGCAATCGCGCCCGAGGCCTGCGCCTGCATCAATTGCTCGGCCGACGCATCCTCGTCGAAGCGCGCGGCCGGCGCGCAGAACACCAGGTGGGTCGCGTCGGTGGCCGGCATGGTGGCGATGAATTCGGCGCTGCGCCGCGCATCGACCACCTCGACCACATGGCCCGCGTGCGCAAGCGCGTCGGCCAGGGCGGTGCCGATCGGCTCGGCATCGTCGCCGGCCGTGACCACCACCCACTGCTCGGCGCGCTCGAGCGCGTCGAGGCTGTCGTCGTCGGCCTCGGCCGCCGCCTCGGCGACGGGACGGCGCGCCAGCACCAGGCTCGGCGTGCCCTCCAGTTCCAGGTCCTGCTCGGCGTGGCGCACCACCTCGACCAGGCCCGCACGCTCGCAGAGCGCGCCCAGCTCGGCCGGTGTCAGCGAGGCGGTGCGGCCGTCGGCCGACTGCAGGCCGAACACGATGTCGGCGAAGCGGTTGTGGCGCGCCTCGGCCAGCACCACCAGCCCGCCCGGCGCCACCCAGGCACCGATCGAGGCCAGCACGTCGGCCGGATCGCTGCGCCCGGCCAGGGCGCGATCGACCAGCACCAGGTCGTAGAGTTCGTCGGGCTCGGCCTTCAGCGCGAAGCGCTCGCCGGGCAACTGCGCGACCGTCGAGATGGCAGGCATCGCATCGGCATCGAAGGCCGCCAGTTGATCAGGGGTGCCGACGATGGTGCGCTCGCAACGATCGGCCGGCAGGCGCATCGCCAGCGGCCGCAGCATGTCGCCGCGGGTGGATTCGATCTCCAGCAGGCGCAGCCGGCGCGGCGCGGACCAGCCGTCGACGGCCGCCGCCGCGCAGCCGGCCATCACCGCATGCAGGTGCTCCCAGCTCGGCGAGGCGTCGAAGAATTGCTCGACCAGGCTCTTGCCGGTCGGCGACAGCACGCGGGAGGCCTCGATCTCGCCCGCGAGCACGCGCGGCAGGGCCGCGCCGCAATGCGCGAGCAGGGTCAGCTCGGCGACGTGATGCGGCGATTCGGCCAGCAGGCCGCGCCAGAGCTCGTCGAGCGGCGGCAGCGCCGCGCAGGCCTGGTCGTCGCGCACCAGGCGATCGCCGTCGCGATGCGCCAGGCCGTCC
Source organism: Burkholderia sp. Cy-637 (assembly GCF_011753175.1). Lineage (NCBI taxonomy): Bacteria > Pseudomonadati > Pseudomonadota > Betaproteobacteria > Burkholderiales > Burkholderiaceae > Burkholderia > Burkholderia sp. Cy-637. Next base: position 17,961 of record NZ_VWWC01000129.1, read on the forward strand.
TCGATGATCATTTCGGCCAGGCGCGCGATCAGCGCCGCCTGCGGATGGGTCGGCAGCGCAGGCGTGGCGAACGCGTCGATCGCCTCCAGCGCGCGCAGCGCGTAGAGGCTGGCCAGCACGTCGAGCAGCGGCAGCATTTCAGTCAGGTGCTTGCCGCGGCGCGCGCCGTCCTCGTGCGTCGCGGCCCTCGCCACCGCCTCACGCAGCAGTTCCGCCGGCGCGGGCAGCGCCGCGGCGCTGGTCTCGCCCGGCAGCGGCCGGTGTTCGAGCGCATAGACGAAGCGCGAGGGCGCATGATGGCGGCCGAGCAGGTCGATGCGGCGGAAGCGGCAGGCCGCCAGGCGCGCGGTGACGCTGCCGTGCGCATCGAGGAAATCGAACGAGGCCACCACCGAGTGCGGGCTGCGGCGCTCGATGCGCACCAGCACGCGCTCGATCGCGTCGCCGCGCAGGTAGTCGACGCGGCCGATCTGCACCGGCACGTAGGCGGCGCGATCGCCGTCGCCGGCCACGCCGCCGAGCAGCACGAAAAGCGGATGGAAGCCGCTGTCCATCAGCGCCGGATGCAGGCGCCAGGCCGCCAGCGCGGCCGCGTCGCCGGCCTCGGCGGGCGCGGCCAGCTCGGCCAGCGCGGTCTCGCCGGCCACCCTCACCTTGCGCACCCAGCGGAAGGCCGGGCCGTATTCGAGGCCGATCGCCGCCGTGCTCTGGTAGAGCGCCGCGCCGTCGAGCGCCGGCTGCGCGCGCAGCGCATGCAGCGTCGCGCTCGGCACCACCGAGTTCGCGTCGAGCGTGGTGCCGCTCGCCAGCAGGCGGCCCGTCACGTTCAGCGTCCAGGGCATGTCGCTCATCCGGTCGCGCGTCTCGATCTGGAACACCGAGGTCTCGGGATCGATGCGCAGGCGGAACAGCTTGGCTTGCTGCGGCTGGAACACCACCGGCGCGCGGATCTCGAGATTCTCGAGCGCCGCCTCGTGGGTTTCGAGGTAGACGCGCGCGGCGGCCAGCGCCATCTCGACGTAACCCGCGCCGGGGAAGGCGACGCCGCCGTCCACCACGTGGTCGGCGAGCAGCGGCAGCTTGGCCGGGTCGAGCTGGTTCTCCCAGCCGAAGGCGTGCTCGTGCAGCCGGTAGCCGAGCAGCGGATGCTCGCGACGGCGGTTGACGAGGTTGTAGCCCTCGACGCTCGACGCCAGCCAGTGATGCTCGTGCTGCCATGGATAGGTCGGCAGCGCCACGGCCGGGGCCGCGGGCACGAAGCGGTCGAGATCGACGTTCGCGCCATGCGCGACGGCCGACAGGATCGCGCCGTCGAGCGTGGCCGCGCCGCCCTGCTGGCGCTTGAGCGTGGGCAGCACCGCGCCCTGCGCCTGCGCGGCGGCCAGCCCGTGCTTCATGTAGCTGCGCAGGATCGAATGCGGCGCCACCTCGATGAAGACCCGCGCGCCGTCGGCGATCAGGCTCGCGATGCCGTCGCCGAAACGCACCGGCTCGCGGATGTTGCGCCACCAGTAGCGCGCGTCGAGCGCGGTGCCGTCGAGCCTGGCGCCCGTCACGGTCGACACGAAGCTGCCGTCGCCGGACGCCGGCGCGAGCCCGGCCAGCTCCGTCAGCACCAGCGGCTCGATGCTGTTCATCTGGCGGCTGTGGAAGGCGTAGTCGAGATCGAGCAGTTGGTAGAAGCGCCCGCTGTCGCGCTGGGCCGCCTCGATCGCCTGCAGGCCCTGCAGGGTACCCGCCAGCGTGACCGCCTCGGCGCTGTTGATGCCGGCCACCTCGACCAGGCCGGCGAGGCCGAGCCGCGCGATGGCCTCGTTGGCGGCGGCCTCGCTCAGGCCCACCGCGGCCATCCGGCCGGTGCCGCGGGTGGTGCCCTGGGCGCGGCTGCGGATCTTGATCACGCGCACCGCGTCGGCCAGCGTGAGGATCCTCGCGGCCCAGGCTGCCGCGACCTCGCCGACGCTGTGGCCGATCGTCAGGTCGTGCAGGATGCCGCGCGATGCCAGCACGCGCGTGAGGCCCACCTGGATCGCGAACAGCAGCGGCTGGGCGTTCTCGGTGGCGGCCAGCCAGGTCTCGTCGACGCCGGCGCGCATCGCCTCCACCAGCGAGGCGCTGCCGTCGGCACGCCAGAGCGCGTCGACCTCGTCGAGCGCGTCGCGGAACAGCGGCGATTCCTCGTAGAGCTGCCGGCCCATGCCGGCCCATTGGCAGCCGTTGCCCGAGTAGACGAGGGCCACCCGGCCCGGTTCGGCCGGCGCCTC
>NZ_VWWC01000012.1:0-85171 GCF_011753175.1 Burkholderia sp. Cy-637
CGCTCTTCCGATCTCCGTGACGCCCGACGAGGCCGGCGTGGCCGCCGAGGTGGCCGCGCGGCTCGCCGCGGCCGACGCCGGCGAGATGAAGGCGGTGTTCAACCTGACCGGCACGGTGCTGCATACCAACCTCGGCCGCGCGCTGCTGCCCGACGAGGCGGTGCAGGCCGTGACGGCCGCGCTGACGCGGCCGATGAACCTCGAGTTCGACCTGGAAACCGGCCGGCGCGGCGATCGCGACGACCTGATCGACGGCTTGATCTGCGAGCTGACCGGCGCCGAGGCGGCCACCGTGGTCAACAACAACGCGGCTGCCGTGCTGCTGAGCCTGTCGGCGCTGGCCGCGCGCAAGGAGGTGGTGGTCTCGCGCGGCGAGCTGGTCGAGATCGGCGGCGCGTTCCGGATTCCCGACATCATGAGCCGCGCCGGCGCGCGCCTGCGCGAGGTCGGCACCACCAATCGCACGCATGCGCGCGACTACGCCGAGGCGATCGGCGCGCGCACCGCGCTGCTGATGAAGGTGCATTGCAGCAATTACGCGATCAGCGGCTTCACCAAGGAAGTCACGATCGAGGAGCTCGCGCCGCTCGGCCGCGAGCGCGGCGTGCCGGTGGCCGTCGATCTCGGCAGCGGCACCCTGGTCGATCTCGCGCAATGGGGCCTGCCGCGCGAGCCGACCGTGCGCGACACCATCGCCGCCGGCGCCGACCTGGTCACCTTCAGCGGCGACAAGCTGCTCGGCGGCCCGCAGGCGGGCCTGATCGTCGGCTCGCGCGAGCTGGTGGCGAAGATCAAGAAGCATCCGCTCAAGCGCGCGCTGCGCGTGGGCAAGCTCACGCTCGCCGCGCTGGAGCCGGTGCTGCGTCTCTATCGCTCGCCCGAGTTCCTGCGCGAGCGGCTGACCACGCTGCGCCTGCTCACGCGCTCGCACGCCGAGATCGCGGCGGCCGCCGAGCGCGTGCTGCCGGCTTTCCAGCGCGCGATCGGCGGGGCCTACACGGTCGGCGCCGAACCGATGTTCAGCCAGATCGGCAGCGGCGCGCTACCGGTCGACGTGCTGCCCAGCCACGGGCTGGTGGTGCGCGTGGCTTCCGGCAAGCGCGGCGGTCGTGCGCTGGGCCAGCTGGAGACGCGCCTGCGCGGCTGGGCGCGCCCGGTGGTGGGACGCATCGCCGACGATGCGTTGCGGCTCGACCTGCGCTGCCTGGAAGCCGCCGACGAGGCCGAGCTGCTCGCGCTCTGCGAGGCGGCCGCGACGCGGGACGCGCGCTCGTGATCGTCGGTACCGCCGGCCATATCGATCATGGCAAGACCACCCTGGTGCGTGCGCTGACGGGCGTCGATACCGATCGACTGAAAGAGGAGAAGGCGCGCGGCATCTCGATCGAGCTCGGTTACGCCTACACGCCGCTCGACAACGGCGAGGTGCTCGGCATGATCGACGTGCCCGGCCATGAGCGGCTGGTGCACACCATGGCGGCCGGCGCCTGCGGGATCGACGTGGCGCTGCTGGTGATCGCCGCCGACGACGGCGTGATGCCGCAAACCCGCGAACACCTCGCGATCCTCGAACTGCTCGGCGTCAGGCACGGCATCGTCGCGCTCACCAAGTGCGATCGGGTCGACGCGGCGCGCATCGCCGAGGTGTCCGCCGAGATCCGCGCCTGGCTGGACGCCACCGCGCTGGCCGGCGCGCCGGTCTTCGAGACGCGCGCCACGCTGGCCGACGACCCCGGCGTGGCCGCGCTCGGCGCCGCGCTGCGCGAGCTGGCCGCGCAATGGCGCGCGCGCCGCGACGATGGCCTGTTCCGGCTCGCCGTCGATCGCGTGTTCACGCTGGCCGGGCAGGGCACGGTGGTGACCGGCACGGCCTTCGCGGGCCGCGTGCAGGCGGGCGACAGCCTGCGCGTGGCCCGCGGCGGCGAGGCGGTGCGCGTGCGCGGCCTGCATGCGCAGAACCGGCCCGCCGAGACCAGCCATGCCGGCGAGCGCTGCGCGCTCAACCTGGCCGGCACCGACAAGGCGGCGCTCTCGCGGGGCGATGCGATCGTCGACGCGCGGCTGGCCAGCACCTCGCCGCGCATCGACGTCGAATTGCGCCTGCTGCCCGATGCGGACCTCACGCTTGCGCATTGGGCGCCGCTGCACGTGCATCTCGGCACCCAGCACCAGGTGGCGCATGTGGTGCCGATCGACGGCGAGACGATCGCCGCCGGGCAAGCGGCACGCGCGCAACTGGTGTTCGACGAACCGGTGTTCGCGATGCCGGGCGATCGCTTCATCGTGCGTAACGCGCAGGCGACGCGCACCGTCGGCGGTGGCCGCGTGCTCGATCCGTTCGGGCCGGCGCACAAGCGTCGTTCGGCGGCGCGGCGTGCCTGGCTCGACGCGATTGCCGCGTGGCTCGACCAGGGCCGGCTCGATGCCTTGCTCGACGAGGCGCCGCTCGGCGTGCCGCTGGCTACCTTGATGCATCTGACCGGGCTGCCGGCCGAAACATTGCCGCTGCCGCCGGGCGCGGCGGTGGTGCCGGGCGGCGCGGGCCCGCGCGCGATCGCGCCGCGCCATCGCGAGGCATTGCGCGCGCGCGTGCTGGACGCGCTGGCGCAGTTCCACCAGCGCTCGCCGGACGAGCCGGGCCCCGAGCTGGGCCGCCTGCGGCGCATCGCCTTGCCGCTGGCCGACGAGGCCCTGTGGCGTGCGCTGATCGACGAGATGGCGACCGCGGGCAGCGTGGTGCGCGACGGCCAGTGGGTGCGCCTGCCCGCGCACACGGCGAACCTCGATCCGGCCGACGAGGCGCAGGCTCGACGGCTGCTGCCGCTGATCGCGGCGGGGCGCTATGATCCGCCCTGGGTGCGCGACCTGGCGACGACCACCGGCGGCCAGGAGGAGGCGGTGCGCACGCTGCTGCGCAAGCTCGCGCGACGCGGCGAGCTGCACCAGGTGGTGCGTGATCTTTTCTATCACCGCGAGGTGGTGGCCGAGCTGGCGCGGCTGATCGCCGAGGTGGCGGCCCGCCATGGCGGCTCGCTCGACGCGGCGACCTTTCGCGACGCGAGCGGGCTGGGCCGCAAGCGCGCGATCCAGATCCTCGAATTCTTCGATCGCGTTGGGTATACTCGCTTCCATCGCGACCGCCATCTGTTGCGCGTCGACGGCCCCGGGCAGGATCTGCAGCAGGGCTAGGCGCGGCGGCGTTTCTTCATCGCGGAAGGCATTCGCATCCGGTGGTGCGGCCAGGCTTCAAACCTGGTTGGGGACGTCAATCGTTCCCGGGTCGGTTCGACTCCGGCTGCCTTCCGCCATTGTTTCCGGCATGTTCTATTCGCCGGGCTTCGCACCGGCCAATCCCTCGGTGCCCGTTCCATCCGGGCTCATCGATTCGATCGATCGACGTCGGCCCACGATCGAGAATCGCCTGCGTCCATTGCCACCACCAAGCGTTGCCGCTCAGGACCTTGCCTGCGACGCGATGACGGCGAGCGCCTCGCGCAGGCGCGGCGCCGCGAAATCCAGGAAACGACGCAGCTTCAAGGGCATCTGCCCGCGCGAGGCATGCATCAGGTGGACCGGGAACGGATCGAGTTCATAAGCCTCGAGCACCACCTCGAGCTCGCCTGCCTCGATCGCCTCGAAGGCCTGGTAATGCAGCAGGCGCGTGAAACCCGTGCCGCGGATCGCCGCGTCGATCGAGGCGGCCGCCGAGGTGATCAAGCGCGGCGCGATCGGCACTTCGAATACCAGGCCCTTCAGCGCATCGCGGAACCGCCAGGCCGCGGTCGAGGCGGGCCCCTCCGGCGAGATGCAGGGCAGGCCCTGTAACTCGACCGGCGTTCGCGGCGCGCCAAGCCGCGCCAGCAGGGCGGGGCTCGCGCACACCACGCCGCGCATCGTCCCCACGCGCGTGGCGATCATGCCGCTGTCGGGCAGATGCGCGATGCGCACCGCCATGTCGATCTGCGCATCGAGCAGGTTGAGGTTCCAGTCGCCGAGCACCAGCCGGATATTGATGTCGGGAAACTGCGCGAGGAAGTCCGAGACGATCGGCAGCACGTGCAGCCGTCCGAACAGCAGCGGCGCCGTGATCACCAGATCGCCGCGCGGCGCGACGAATTCCCCGGCCACCTCCCGCTCCGCGTCCTCCACCTGTTCGACGATGCGTTTGGCGGCGGCCGCGTAGGACTCGCCCGCGTCGGTCAGTGCGAGGCGGCGCGTGGTGCGCGTGAGCAATTGCGCACCGAGATGCGCTTCCAGTTCCGCGATCTTGCGGCTGACCGTCTGCACCGGCACGCGCAGTTCGCGGGCCGCGGCCGAGAAGCTGCCGAGCTCGATGGCCCGCAGCAGCATCGTCATCCCTTCGATACGGTCCATTCGATTTTCCCGAAATCAGTGAAAGTGGTTCGCGAATTCGACGGATTATATTCTTCGAAGTGAAGGTTCATAGTGTGCCGCGAGTCTTGCCGAAGCGCGAGATTCGATGACACGCTGACAAGGAACCACCATGGCAGAGATCCACGATCACCTGGGCAAGCCCGTCACGCACGGCCGCGCCTGGGTCAACGGCATTCGCATGCACTATGTGACGGCAGGCCGGGGCGAACCCCTGCTGCTGCTGCACGGCACGCCGAAGAACCACTACTACTGGTACAAGCTGATTCCGCTGCTGACCGAGCATTTCACGGTAGTGGCGCCCGACCTGCGCGGTTTCGGGCATACCGACAAGCCGCCGGCGGAGGAGGGCTACGACAGCCTGACGAGCGCCAGGGACCTCACCGAGTTGATGGCGCAACTCGGGCATGAGCGCTATCACATCCACGGCGAGGATCGCGGCGCCGAATACGGCTACGTGCTGGCCGCGACCTATCCCGAACGCGTCAGGACCCTCTCCTTCGGGGAGATGCTGCTGTCGGGCCAGGGCTTCGAGGAATGGACCTTCTTCACGCCCGAGCATGTCGCCGCCCGCTCGCGCGGTGAGGGGATCTGGATCTGGCATCCGCCGTTCTTCTGGCTGCCGCATATCCCCGAGATGCTGATCAACGGTCGCGAACGCGAGTTCTGGGAATACTGGATCAAGGCCGAGACCTACAACCCCTACAGCATTGCCGAGGAAGCGATCGACGAATGGATCGCCTGCCTCAAGGCGCCGGGCGGTCTGCGCGGCTGCCTGGAGAGCTATCGGGCGGGCCTGAAGAATGCCCGGATCAACCAGGAACTGGCGACGAGGAAGCTGACGCTGCCGGTGCTGACGATCGGCGCGACCGAATTCTTCGGACCCCTGATCGGCGATCACATGCGCCGTTTCGCCGACAACGTGGAGCGCAGCGAGATGTTCGAGCAATGCGGCCACAGTCTCGCGCTCGAGGCCGAACATCGGCTCGCGGCCACGCTGCGCGAATTCATGCTGGGACGATGAAGGGCCGGGCGGCCGGCGAGGCGCCGTGCGCGCTGGTACCGGCCGCGACCTCGGCTCGACCCGCAATGTTTCCTTCCGGAGTCACGCTTGAATTCCCGTTCCACCCGCGCAGCCGGCTCGCGTGCCGGCCTGCCGTTGTTCGCGCTGGCGGTCGGCGCGTTCGGCATCGGTACCACCGAGTTCGCCCCGATGGGGCTGCTGCCCGTGATCGCCCGCGGGTTGCACGTCACCATCCCGGCCGCCGGCCTGCTGGTGAGCGCCTATGCGATTGGCGTGATGGCCGGCGCGCCGCTGATGAGCGTGGCGCTGGCCCGCTGGCCGCGCCGTCGCGCGCTGCTCCTGCTGATGGCGATCTTCACGCTCGGCAACCTGCTGTCGGCGCTCGCTCCCGGCTATGCCATCCTGCTCGCGGCGCGCGTGCTGACGAGCCTCTGTCACGGCGCTTTCTTCGGCCTCGGCGCGATCGTGGCGGCGAGCCTGGTGCCGCCTCGTCGCAAGGCCGGCGCGGTCGCCGCGATGTTCTCCGGTCTGACGGCGGCGAACGTGCTCGGCGTGCCGGCCGCAGCCTGGCTCGGGCAAGCGCTGGGCTGGCGACCGCCGTTTGCCGCCACGGCCGCGTTCGGCTTGCTGGCGATGGCGATCCTGTTCCTCGCCCTGCCGACATGCGAGGCGGGGCGGGCGCCCGACGCGCGCCGCGAATTCCGCGTGCTGGCGAGACCCGAGGTGTTGCTGGCACTGGCGACGACGGTGCTCGGCGCCGCAGCCACCTTCACGCTCTATACCTATGTCGCGCCGATGCTGGCCACGCTCACGCGAGCCACGCCCGGTTTCGTCACGGCCATGCTGGTGCTGATCGGCTGCGGGTTCTGCGTCGGCAACGCCGTGGGCGGCAGGTTCGCCGATCGCTCGCTCGACCGGTTCCTGGCCGTGGCGCTGGCGCTGCTGATGGCGATCATGCTGGTCTACCCGTGGTTCGCCCTCACGCAGCTCGGCGCGGCGCTCGCGTTGTTCGCCTGGGGCGCGGCGATGTTCGCGATGGTGGCGCCCTTGCAGACGCGCGTGATGCATGCGGCGGGCGATGCGCCGGGGCTGGCGTCGTCGATGAACATCGGCGCGTTCAATCTCGGCAATGCGCTGGGCGCGGCGATCGGCGGCGCGGTGATTTCCGGTGGCTGGGGTTATGCAGCCGTGCCGAGAGCGGGCGCGCTGATCGCCGCTGCCGGCCTGGCCCTGGTGCTCGGCCAGCTCGCGGCTCGCCGGCGACGGCGTGCCTCGGCCGGGCGAGCGGATTCGCTCGTGCCGTGAGACGCGCGTCGCTCTCGCCGGCTCAGCGCGTTTTATCCGTTTGATCCGGCGTGCTCGCCGCCCACAGCACTTCGAACAAGCCAGTCTGAAAGGCCGTCATTTCCGCGCTCTGGATCGACAGCGCATAGTGCTCGGCCTTCGAGGAGATGAAGGCCACCGTATCGTCGTACAGGTAGGTGGTGATACCGGTATCGAAGGACTCGGGCGCGAAGCGCAGCGTGCGCCGCTCGCGTTCGGAGCTGCGCCACAAGTCGCGCGCGTCGGCCGGCCCGCAGCGGATGATGCGCAGGGAGACGCCCGACTTCACCCGCTTGGCGACCACGCCGGCGATGGTCTCGTAACCGGGCATGCGAAACAGCTCGCTGTTGGCCATGATCGCGCGCAATTCGCGCGAACGGCAGTCGAGCATCTCCTCGAGCACGCGCTTGATGCCTTCGACGCCGGTGAAGTAGCGCACCTTCGGCTTGCCGCCCGCCGAGTTATGCAGCGCACGCAATTGCGGCAGCATCTCCTGCACGGTTTGCCGCTGCGCTTCGACGCGCCGCAGCAGCATGATCGGGTCCTGCGGGATCACGTGGCTGCGCGCGCCTTTCTGCACGGTGGCCACCAGCCCCGCGGCCAGCAGCCGGTCGAGTACCTCGTAGGCATTGGTGCGGCCGATCCCGGCCTTCTGCGCGATCGCGGCCACGGTGGCCTCGCCCAGCTCGAGCGAGGCGAGATAGAAATCGGCCTTGTGGCCGTCGATTCCCGCCGCCTGCAGCATTTCCACCAGATTCATCAAGCTTCTCCCGCATGGCCCGCGCAGGGCCGTCGATGACATGAACGTGACGCGAGCCGATCCGGGCAACGCATCGCCGGATCGAGGGCAGGGCGCGGCGGCACCTTCACGATCGCGCGCGGCCCGGCCGGGACGCGCGCGTGGCCGCCGTCGAGGCCGAGCGCGCTCCCTCGTACTGCAATTCGCGCGTGGTGCCGACGATGAAGTTGCGCAGCCAGGCGTTCTGCGGATCCTCGTTGCGCGAGGCCTTCCAGATCATGAACACGCGGAACGCCGGCACGGTGATCGGTACCGGGCTCACGGTCAGTCGCGCGATGCGCGCATAGGCGTGCGCCGCGAAGCTCGGCAGCGTCGCGATCGCGTCGCCGTAGACGAGCGCGGCCAACGCACCCGAGAAATGCGTGAACGAGGCGCAGACCTTGCGCGGAATTCCCTCGTTGTCGAGCAGGTCGTCGACGAACCCGCGCCGCCCGTCGTACGAGACGCGCACATGCGGGTGCGCCAGGTATTCGTCGCGCGAGATCGGGCTCTTGAGGTTCAGGCGCGGGCCGTCGTACAGGCAGGCGTACGAGGCGGAGAACAGGATCTGCGATGAGTAATGCGAACTGAAGGCCTTCGGTTCCGAGCAGATCGCCAGGTCCATCTCCGCGTCGGCCAGCGCCGATTTCCACAGCGAGCTGTTGGACTGGTGGAACGCGAAGCCGACCGCCAGCCCCCGGGCCCGCGCCTCGTTGATCAGCAGCGGCGAGATGCAGCTCTCGATGTCGTCGGACAGCGCGATGTTGAACACGCGCGCCGAGGTCTCGGCGGCGAACTGCGCCTTGCCGTCGATCATCGCGGCGATCGCGGCCAGCGCCTCGGTCACCTTGGGCGCGAGTTCGAGCGCGCGCCGCGTGGGCACCATGCCGCCCGCGCCGCGCTGGAACAACTCGTCGCCGAAATGCTCGCGCAGCCGCTTGAGCGACGAGCTGACCGCCCCTTGCGTCAGGTTCAGGATCTCGGCGGTGCGCGTCACGCTGCGCTCGCTCATCACGCACTGGAACACCACCAGCAGGTTGAGATCCATCCGGCTGATATTAGCCACATTGATGACGGTCATTTTTATCAATCGTTTGATTAAATCAAGCGCCCATTTTTACACTGAGTCCCGCATCTCCCGCAAGCATCGGGGTGCGAATCATCGATACGGGATCCAGGGGAAAACATATGACTACCGCCATTGCAGCGCATGACCGGAGCGCCGACGCGGCGGCCGGCGCCGACCTGCGCAAACGCGCGTTTGCCGTCGGCATCGGCAATTTCATGGAATGGTTCGATTTCGCGATCTACGGCTACTTCGCCGCCATCATCGGCAAGACCTTCTTCCCGTCGGCGGCGCCGGGCGTGTCCCTGCTCTCGGCGCTGGCGGTATTCGCGGTCGGCTTCCTGTCGCGTCCGCTCGGCGCCGTGGTGCTCGGCCCGATCGGCGACCGGCTCGGGCGCCGCGCGGTGCTGATCGTGACCGTGTTCGGGATGGGCGTGTCGACCACCCTGATCGGCCTGCTGCCCGGCTACGCCGCGATCGGCCTGGCCGCGCCGGTACTGCTGGTGGTGCTGCGCTTCCTGCAGGGGATGATGGTGGGCGGCGAGTGGTCGAGCGCGGGCATCTACATCGTGGAGAGCGCGCCGCGCACGCGCCGCGCGCTGGCCGCCAGCGTGATCACGGGCACCGCCGGCGCCGCGTTCCTGGTCGGCACCTTCATCGCCGCGCTGCTGTCGATGCTGCTCTCGGAGCTCCAGCTCGCCGCCTGGGGCTGGCGTCTGCCGTTCGTGGCCTCGGTGTTCATGACCCTGGTGGCGATCTACATCCGCCGCCGGCTCGGCGACACGCCGGTGTACGAGGAAGTGCAGCGCAAGCGCGCCCTGCACGGCGTGGATGCGGTGCCGCGCGGCGAACGCATGCGCGCGATGCTGACGACCTTCGCCTTCTCGGCGCTGTTCGGCGTCTCGCTCTACTACTTCATCACCTACGCGAACAATCATCTGACCCAGACTGTCGGCCTGAGCAAGACGGCCTCGCTGTGGCTCTGCAGCCTCGCGCTGTTGCTCTACACGTTGTTCCAGCCGCTGGTGGGCCTGCTCAGCGACCGGATCGGGCGCCGCCCCCTGGTGCTGGCCTCGGCGCTCGGCCTCACGCTGCTCGCTTATCCGGTGTTCCTGCTGATGAATACCGGCAACACGGCGGCGATCCTCGCCGGGCTGATCGTGCTGGCGGCCCTGGTCGCCGTGACGGCGGTGATGGACGTGGTGCTGCTGGTCGAGGTGTTTCCCGCCTCGATCCGCTCGAGCGGCGCCGCGGTGGGCCACAACCTCGCGCTGGCGGTGCTGGCCGGCCCCGGCCCGTTCATCGCCGCCGCGCTGATCCGCTGGACCCGAAATCCGGACATCCCGGCCGCCTACCTGGCCGGGATCTCGCTGGTTTGCTTCGTCATCCTTTATGTCACGCTGCCGGAGACGAAGGGGCGGGATATCGCGAAGGGCTGAACCGCTTCGCGTTTCCCTATCGTTACCCTTGATACGAGTAGGAGTTGTTCCATGTTCAAAGCCGCAGTCGTCCAGGCCGCATCCGTGCCGTTCGAGCCCATGCAGAGCGCGGAGAAGGCCGCCGCGCTGATCCGCGAAGCCGCCCGCGAGGGCGCGACGCTGGCCGTGTTCCCCGAGGCCTTCCTGGGCGGGTATCCGAAGGGCGCCTCGTTCGGCACGCTGGTGGGCAAGCGCACCGACGGCGGGCGCGCGCATTTCCTGCACTACATGAACGGCGCGGTGACGCTCGACGGCCCCGAGCTCGCGCTGCTGGCCGAGGCGGCGACCGAGACGGGCGTGCACGTGGTGGTGGGCGTGATCGAACGATCTGGCCGCACGCTGTACTGCACGGCGGTCACGCTCGCGCCGGGCAAGGGCGTGGTCGGCCATCATCGCAAGCTGATGCCGACCGGCCAGGAACGCATCATCTGGGGCTTCGGCGACGGCTCGACCATCGCGCCGGTGGACACGCCGCTCGGCCGCCTGGGCTCGGTGATCTGCTGGGAGAACTACATGCCGGCGCTGCGCCAGGCGATGTACGCGCAGGGCACCGAGATCTACTGCGCGCCGACCGCCGACGATCGCGCTTCCTGGGCGCCCTCGATGATCCATATCGCGCTGGAGGGCCGCGTGCACGTGCTGAGCGCCTGCCAGGCGATCCGTCTCGACGCGTATCCGGCCTTCTTTCGCGACGATTTCCACCTGGAAGCGGGCGAGGCCGACTACATCATGCATGGCGGCAGCATGATCGTCGATCCGCTGGGCAAGGTGCTGGCGGGCCCGGTATTCGATACCGAGACGATCCTGTACGCCGAGATCGATACCGGCGTCGGCCGCGCCAGCAACCTGGATTTCGACGTGGTCGGCCATTACTCGCGGCCCGACATCTTCCACCTGAGCGTCAACACCGCGCGGATGCCGCCGGTGAGTTTTTCGGCGGAATGAGCGAGCCCCGTTCCGGCGCGATTCGTTCGTCACGATAGTACAGAAAATATCCATATGAAACAGGGTATTGGGATCGTAGGCAGACCTGTGATGCGATCGCTTGGGACAGCCCGGGCGGCGCGCTTGTAGGATGCTTTCCGGACTGACGACGAGGTCCCGGGGGCGGCCGACCCGGGGCCGATCACATGGAGCGATCCCCATGAGCTTTCACATCGACTACCCGCGCGTGGTGCCGGAACGGCGCCGCGACGGTTTCCGCCCCGCGGCGCCGAAATTCAACGTCCGCTGGGAGATGCCGATCACGGCCGTTATTTCCGACTACCTGGCCGTCCAGCACGACACCACCGATCCCGAGGTCGAACGCGGTTTTTTCCGCCGCGCGCGGGCCGGCTTCGACCACGAGTGGGGCCCTGACTGCTTCGAGGAGATGCGGCACGAGACGCGGGACGGCCGTGTCGATTCGATCGTGGTCGCCTACTGGACCGACCTCGTGCGTCACGCGATGTGGAAGCGCGCCAGCGCGTTCCAGGCCTGGCTGCGTTCGCCCGAGCGCGAGCACGACGGCGTCGGCTACTGGCGCGAGACCGTCAGCGTTCCTTACGATCGTTTCGAGACGATCTTCTCCGAAGGCTATTACCACGCCGGCGTGGCTCGCACTCGCCGCAGCGAACTCGCGCCCACCTACACGGCCGGGTATTTCGGTGCGATGCGCGACCGCCTGCCGATCTCGGCGATCGATGTACTGGCCTCGCCCCATGGCGAGGCGATGCCCGAGCCCGATTTCAAGGCGGCGGGGCCGGGCTTGCGGCGCATTCGCATCGAGTTGCCGCCGAACGTGGTCAGCATCCGCTCGGGGCAGTACTGGCAGCGGGCCGAGGGCGAGCAGCTCGACGACTACCTGGAGAACCTGCAGCCCAAGCTCGAGAACGGCATGCGCCACCTGGTCGAGCATCCCGCTACCTCGGGCTGCCTCGTGCTGCGCCCGATGGTCAATCTCGATGCCGATGGCGAGCCCTTGCGCGAGACCTCGAAGCATGCCTATTTCCTCTCGCTCGGCCACCTGGAGCGCTGGGCCGAGGATCACCCGAGCCACCTGGCGATCTTCGGCCACGCGCTGGCGATGCGCCGCCGATACGGCCAGGCGCGCTCGGTCGTGACCTGGCACGAGGTCGGCGTGTTGAGCACGCCGCCTGCGTTCGAGTATCTCAATTGCGATCCCGCCACCGGTTTGCTGCGCTACGCGCATCTGTGGGGCGCGGCCGTCGCCGCGATGTAGCCCGTGCATATTCCCGCTCCCTGGTCCGTGAACCCCATGAACCCGACGAAACCCTGGCCGGCCGAACCGATCCGGCTCTACGCGATGACCTACTCGGGGCATAGCCATCGAGTCCAGTTGTTTCTCTCGATCCTCGGCCTGCCCTACGAAAAGATCGATGTCGATCCGAAGAGCACCGGACGCGGCACGCTGCTCGATCCGGCCTTCCTGGAACTGAACCCCTTCCTGCTGGTGCCGGTGATCGTCGACGGCGAGGTGACGCTCTACGAATCGACGGCGATCCTGACCTACCTCGCGCGCCGCTACGGCGGCGACAATTGGCTGCCGAAGGACCCCGTGCAGGCCGCGCGGGTCCAGCAATGGTTCTCGTTCTGTGCCGGGCCGATCGCGCACGGCCCCTGCGCGGCGCGGCGGCTGGTGGTCTACGACGAGGAACTGGTGCCGCTGCCGACGGCGACGCGCATCGCCACCGAATTCTTCGACGTCGCCGAACGCATGTTCGCGGCGCAGGACTGGGCGATCGGGGCGCACCCGACGCTGGCCGACCTGGCGGCCTATGCCTATCTCGCGCATGCGCACGAGGGCGGCCTGTCGCTCGCCGCCTATCCGAACCTGCGGCGCTGGCTGGCGCGCATCGAGGCCTTGCCGGGCTTCGTGCCGATGCCGGCCGCGCCTCGATCTGCCGCCGGCCCGGCGGGCGTGGTGGTGCCGCTGGCGCCATCCATGCGGCCGGGCTCGCCTGTTTCCCATTCAAGCTGACAAGGAAAAACGCTCGATGTCCGATATCGCCTTCACCCAAGGAATCGACCATCTCGGCCTCACGGTCCGGGACCTGGCCGCCACCCGCGATTTCTTCGCCCACTGCCTGGGCTGGAAGGTCGTCGGCGAACGTCCGGCATATCCGGCCGCCTTCGTTTCCGACGGCCGCGTCACGCTCACGCTCTGGCAGGTGCAGGACACCCAAGCGCCGATCGAATTCGATCGCAAGCGCAATGTCGGTCTCCATCACCTCGCCCTGCGCGTGGCGAGCGAGGCGGCGCTGAACGAGGTGGTCGCGCGCGTGTCGGCCTGGCCCGGCGCGCGCGTCGAGTTCGCGCCGGAGCTGCTCGGCACGGGCCCGAAGCGCCACGCCATGGTCTACGAGCCGGGCGGCATCCGCATCGAATTCGACCACGACACCAGCGTGAAGCCGGCCTGAGGGCCGCCTCGAACGCATCCGCCGGATATCCGCATGACTTATCGACTCCATTACTCTCCCGGTGCCTGCTCGCTGGCGGTCCATATCGTGCTCGAAGAACTCGGCGTGCCTTATACGCTCGATGCCAGGGTGATCGCCAAGGGCGCGACGCAGGCAGCCGACTATCTCGCCGTCAATCCCAAGGGCAGGGTGCCGGCCCTCGAGGTGCCGGGTCAGGCGCGGGTCCTGACCGAACTGCCCGCGATCATGGCCTACCTCGCGCGACGCTATCCCGAGGCCGGGCTGGTGCCAGTGGAACCGATCGAGGAGGCGCGCTGCCATGAGCTGCTCAGCTGGCTGGCGGGCTGGGTGCACGGCATGGGCTGGACCGAGCTCTGGCGTCCTCATCGATTCATCGGGGAGCCCGCGCAATACGAGGCCGTGATGGCGAACGGACGACGCATCATCGACGAATCCTCGGCGAGCATCGAGGCGATGCTCGCCGCGACGCAGGCTTATGGCACCGGCGATCGCTTCAGCATCGCCGATCCCTATCTGCTGGCGATCTATCGTTGGGTGGTGCGCATCGGCATCGATGGCCCGGGGCGCTACCCGGCATGGCACGCGCATGCTCTCAGGCTGGGCGAGCGGCCGGCGGTGCAGCGCGCGCTCGACCAGGAGGGGCTGACGCTGCTCGGCGTGAAGCCCTGACGCGCGCCGGTCCGCTCGTCCTTCGGGAAGAGCGGGCCGCCATCGAGCTAGTTCGACGACAGCCAGCCCAGCAGGGCATCGTCGAAAGCCTTGGGATCCTGGATCTGCGGGGCGTGCCCCATCGCGGGAAATTCGATCAGCGCCGCATGAGGGATCCTGCGTACCGCGTCCCGCGCGAGTTCCGGGTAGTGCCCGAGCGAGGCCCTGACCTCGGGCGGCGAGACGTCGAGGCCGATCGCCGTGCTGTCCTTGTCGCCGATCATCAGCAAGGTGGGCGGCTGCAGCTTGCCCAGTTCGTAGATGACTGGCTGCGTGTAGATCATGTCGAAGATCAGCGCGGAATTCCAGGCCACCCGCTCCTTGCCGGGGCCGAGATACAGGCCGGCGAGCATCCGCACCCAGGGTTCGAAGCGCGGGTCCCACTGGCCGTTGTAGTAGACGGCCTGCTCGTATTTCCTGATGCCCTCGGCACTCGTGCGCAGATCCTTGGCATACCACTGGTCGACCGTCTGCGCCGGCACGCCCTTGGCCTTCCAATCCTCCAGGCCAACCGGATCGACGAGCACCAGCTTGCCTACCTCCCGCGGATACATCAACGCATAGCGCGCCGCCAGCATGCCGCCGGTCGAATGCCCGATCAGCGCGTAGCTGCCGACGCCGATCGATTGCAGCAGGCGGCGCGTGTTGTCGGCGAGCTGCTGGAACGTGTATTGGTAATGCGCCGGCTTGCTCGATTTGCAGAAGCCGATCTGGTCGATCGCGATCACGCGATATCCCTCGGCGCTCATGTCCCGGATCGTGTCGCGCCAGGAGGCCGAACAGAAGTTCTTGCCATGCAGCAGGACCGCGGTTTGGCCGCTCGGTTTCACCGGACGCACGTCCATGTAGGCCATGTGAAGCGACTGCTGCTGGGAGGAAAAGTCGAAACGCCGGAGGGGGAACGGATAGGCCGCGCCCTCCAGCTCGGCGCCATAGGCTGCGTTGGCGTGTTGACTGGCCTCGGTGGCTTGCGAGAGCGAGGGCAGCAGCTGTGCCGCGGCGATCAGCCCGGCAAGGAGAAGCGAATGAGCTTGCGTCATGAACACTCCATGGATCAGGCCGCCACGAAGGCAACCCAGCTCAGCATCGAACTGAGCGCGGCAAGGGCCGCGCCGAGTACCAGCGCGACGGTATAGACGTGATGCGGCGTCACGCCGAAACACAGCGCGACCAGGGCCGCGCCGGTGGCCTGGCCGATCAGGCGCGAGGTGGCGAGCATGGCGCTCGCGCCACCGCTGCGCGTGGCCGGCGCGCTGGAGATCAGGGCCTTGGAGGTCGGCGACTGGAAAAAACCGAAACCGGCGCCGCAGAGGGCCATCCGGCTGCCGATATCGAAGGCATCCGGATGCGCCGGCAGCAGCGCCAGCGAGGCCAGGCCGAGCGCCAGGCAAACCAGGCCCGCGCCGCTCAGCAGGCTCGGCGTGTATCGATCGGCCAGTCTTCCGGCGATCGGTGCCGCGAGCGCGACGAACAAGGGCCACGGCGTCAGCGCGAAGCCGGTGCGGACCTGGCTGAGATGCTGCGCATTCTCCAGGTAGAACGGCAGCGAGACGAAGGCGAGACCTTGCGCGGCATAGGCCGTGGCGATGATCGAGGTCGATAGCGCGAAGGATCGGTTGCGGAACAGGTCGACCGGCAGCACCGGCGCCGGATGGCCAGATTCGCGACGCACCAGCAGCCAGCCGGCGATCGCGGCCAGCGCCGCGGTGGCCAGTGCCGGAAGCGCCGAACCCAGCTGCGCCGCTTCGCCCAGCGCGTAGACCAGGGCGGCGAACGCGACCACATTGAGCAGGGCAGCGATCGGATCGAAGCGATGGCGGCTTCGCACGGAATCGGGCAGGGCCGGCCATGCCACCAGGAAGGCCAGGCCGCCGAGCGGCACGTTGATGGCGAACAGCCAGGGCCAGGAGGCGAGCGACAGGATCAGCGCGGCGATGCTCGGGCCGGCGGCATAGGCCAGGCCCACCACGAGCGTGTTGAGCCCCATGCCGCGCCCGAGGCGATCCGGGGGCACGACGATCCGGATCAGCGCGGTATTGACGCTCATCACCGCGCTGGCGCCGAGCCCTTGCAGCACCCGGGCGATGGTCAAGGCCGTCAGGCTGCCCGAGAGCGCGCAGGCCAGCGAGGCCAGCACGAACACGGCCAGGCCGAACAGGTAGAGGCGGCGATGACCGACGATGCCGCCCAGGGCCGCCAACGGCAGCAGGCTGGCGACCATCGCCAACTGGTAGGCATTGACGATCCATACCGATGCGGCCGCGGAGCTATGCAGGTCGGCCGCGATGAGGGGCAGCGCGATATTCGCGAGCGCCGTGTCGAGGATCGATAGGCCCACGGCGAGCAGGATGGCGAACATCGCGCGTCTCGGCGAGGCGGTGGCGATGGAAAGGGGCGAGCTGGACATGGACGAGGCGAGTTCGGGCCGGCGACACCCGGTGATGGCTGAAACGACGAAGCGATCGGAAGCCGGCCGCGTGGCTTCCGATCCAGCTTGGCAGGCGAGGCGAGCGCGGAGCATGAAAGCCGGCGCCGCACTCGATCCCGCCACGCGCTCAGGACGCGAAGTCGGTCGACCTCGTCACGGCTTCTCAGGCATCGATGCTCGCCGAGCGCGCCTCGATGCGTGCCTGGCCGGCGACCAGCGCGTCGCTGCCGAGCAGCAACTGCCGCGGCGGCGCCTCGTGTTCGACCAGCTCCAGCAGCACGCGAGCCGCCTGCGCGGGGTCGCCGATCTGGCGGCCGTCCTTGGCCTGCCGCGCCTGCCTGACCGGATCGAAGACCGCGTCGTAGTCGGCGATGCTGCGCCCGGTGCGTACCAGCGAGCGCCCGGCCCAGTCGGTGCGGAACGATCCCGGCGCCAGCGCCGTGACATGAATCCCGAAGGCCTCGACCTCCTGCGCCAGCGATTCCGAAATCCCCTCCAGCGCGAACTTGCTGCCGCTGTAGTAGGCGATGCCGGGATAGCTCAGCGAGCCGACCAGGGACGTCACGTTGACGATGTGGCCGCGGCGGCGCTCGCGCATCGAGGGCAGCACGGCCTTGATCATCGCCACCGCGCCGAACACGTTGACGGCGAATTGCGCCTGCAGCTCGTCGAGCGGCGATTCCTCGAGCACGCCCTCGTGCCCATAACCGGCATTGTTGACGAGTACCTCGACCGGGCCGCTCTCGAGCGTGACTTCCCCGATCGCCGCGGCGACGCGATCGTATTCGGTGACGTCGAGTACCAGGCCGAAGGCGCGCTCGCGATCACGCAGCTCGAATTCCGCTCGCGCCGTTTCGCTCCTGACCGTGCCGATCACCTTGTGTCCCGCCGCCAGCGCCGCGTCGGCAAACGCGCGGCCCAGCCCCGAGTTGACGCCGGTGATCAGGAAAACTTTTTGGGTGGATGAGCTTTTCACGATGTTCTCGGCGAGTCGCGCTTATTCCGTGCCTTCGACGATGCGGAAATCGCGCTCGGCCGCGTCGCCGAGCACCTTCAGCGCCGCCTGATAGGCTTCGCCTTCGCGCGTGGCCAGCGCCCGCTCGAGGCTGGCGAACTCGGTGACGACCGTGCGCGCGAGCTGCCCCGCCTCGTAGGCATGTTGTGCCGTGCCGCGCGCGATGATGCGGCCGCCGCCGGCGGCGATCGCCGGTCCGGCGAGCTTCGAGTATTCGAGCAACTGCTCCGGCTTCGACACGTTCCGGATCGCAACGACCCAATAGGCTTTCGGCATGATGTTCTCCATGGAGTGGGTGAGGGCGCGGCCTGCATCGACCGCGTCGCTGGTGTGAAGGCGATCACATCCTGTGCAGGCGCCAGATGTCGTAGTGCTCGCTGCCGGCGTGGACGGCGCCCATGAAATGCTGGTTGAGCGCGCTGGAGGTGAACAGCAGGTCGCCGTCGGCCAGCGCGTCCAGCGTGTCGGGCCAGTAGATGTCGGGGCTGGACGCGATCAGTTGCATGGTCTTGCCGCGATGGTCGTACCTGACGACGCCGTTGCGGCCCAGGTCGGTGATCAAGAGGTCGCCGTCGCGGTCGGCCAGCATGCCGTCCGAGCTGCCGCCCACCTCGCCGATGGTTTCGACTTGAGCGCGGATCTGCCCGTCGGTGCTGCTCCAGTCGCGCAGGATGCGGGTCGGCACGGCACGGGCACGATTACCGCTGGTGACGGTCCAGTAGAGCGTGCCGGCATCGGGCGACAAGGCGATGCCGTTGATGCCGATCTCCAGCGGATGGCCGGGCAGCACCTCCTGTCCATGCGAGACCACCTTCGCGCCCGCTTCCGCCTGGACCAGCGGGTCGCGGTCGAGCACGCGGCGCGTCCTGCCGGCGGGCAGGTCCACCACGATCAGCCCCGCATCCTGGCCGCGCACGCCGCTGTCGGCGATATAGGCGAGCTTGCGCTTCTCGTCGACCACGATGTCGTTGAGGAAGCTGGCGCGGCGGTCGGCATAAGCGTCGAGAGGAATGCGCCGGAGAACGGCGCCCGACGCGAGATCGAGGATCACGACCTTTTGGCCGCCGGGCGGCGCTTCCTGTTCGCCGGCGACGTAGCCCATGTCGAGTGCCCACAGCCAGCCGTTGGTGCGGTCCACATGGAAGCCGAGCACGCTGCGCAGGGTCTTGTCGGGCGCCGCGTCGAGCGCATTGTCCAACGCTGACGGAAACGCGCTCAGGCGGGCGGGCCCGGAATCGTGGCGGGTATCGAGCAGGTTCAGCGTGGCAGGCACGCGTGCCGATATCCAGCGCGGCGTGCTGACGAACAGCCGTCCCTGCGAGTCGCCGTGCAGGCCCGCGATCGGCGTGTTCGCCGAATCGGCGAAGGGCGCCGCCGAAGCGTCCCAGCTCACGCCGCTGAAGCTGCGCCAGCGCTCCAGCTTGCCGTAGTCGGCGGCCTGGGCATGGCCGCCCGCGAACAGGAGGGCGAGGGTGGCGGAAAGGGTGGCAAGGCGCGAGCGCTGATTCATGGCGAGTCGATCGATGGGGTTCGGGTGCCGGCATCGAATCGATGCCGGATCGTCGATCGAATGGTGAAGGCGCGCGCGCTCGGGGAGTAGCCGCCATTTGCGCTCAATGGCTGCTAAGAAATGCACAGCGGGGCCGGGCGCTCCGCTTGTTCCGGGCATCGGGAAAAACCCTCGTGACCGCCGCTTGGCCGCTGATTTTCGCGATCACCGCGAGTCGGCGGCCGTCGTTCAAGACCACGTTTCGCGTCGCTGCCGATGTCCGTCGCCCGTGCCTTCCCACAAGGCGCCAGCAGGCGATGAACCATCGTATGAGGTATTGATGGCGAGGAAAATTCACGAATATCTCACCGTTTTTATACCTGCCAAGTATAAAAACGGGCGCTCAAAAGTATTGGACGCTGGTTTGCGCCGAGCGCTATAAATCCGCTCCATGACGGATTGACGAAGCACCTCCGATCGCCCGCCTCAGGCATCGAGGCCGTCATTCCCCAATACACGTGGAGACACCCCCATGACCGTCAAGACATTCGACACCAGCGAGCTGGATCAGCTGCTGTCCACCGCGGTGCAGGACGACCGCCAGGCCGGCGTGTTCCGCTGCCGCCGCGATATCTTCACCAACCCGGCCCTGTTCGAACTGGAGATGAAGCACATCTTCGAGGGCAACTGGGTGTACCTGGCGCACGAAAGCCAGGTGCCGGAGAACAACGACTACTACACCACCTGGATCGGCCGCCAGCCGATCGTGATCACGCGCGACAAGAGCGGCGAGCTGCATGCCGTGATCAATGCCTGCGCGCACAAGGGCGCGATGCTGTGCCGGCGCAAGCACGGCAACAAGGGCAGCTTCACCTGCCCGTTCCATGGCTGGACCTTCTCGAATACCGGCAAGCTGCTGAAGGTGAAGGACGAGAAGACCACCGAGTACCCCGTGCAGTTCAACACTCAGGGCTCGCACGACCTGAAGCGCGTCGCGCGTTTCCAGAACTACCGCGGTTTCCTGTTCGGCAGCCTCGCTGCCGATGTCGCGCCGCTGGAGGACTACCTTGGGGAGGCGCGCGTGATCATCGACCAGATCGTCGACCAGGCGCCGAACGGCCTGGAGGTGCTGCGCGGCAATTCCTCCTACATCTACGAAGGCAACTGGAAGATGCAGATGGAGAACGGCTGTGACGGCTACCACGTCAGCACCGTGCACTGGAACTACGCCGCGACCATGGGCCGGCGCAAGGAGGACGGCACCAAGGCCGTCGATGCGAACGGCTGGAGCAAGTCGGTGGCCGGCGTGTATGGCTTCGAGCATGGCCACATCCTGCTCTGGACGCAGACCATGAATCCGGAAGTGCGCCCCGTCTACCAGCATCGCGAGGAGATCGAGGCGCGCGTGGGCGAGGCTCGCGCCGACTTCATCGTCAACCAGACGCGCAACCTGTGCGTCTACCCGAACGTGTTCCTGATGGACCAGTTCAGCACGCAGATCCGCGTGGTGCGCCCGCTCGACGTGGACCGCACCGAGGTCAGCATCTTCTGCTTCGCGCCGAAGGGCGAGAGCCAGGCCGATCGCACCACGCGCATCCGCCAGTACGAGGATTTCTTCAACGTCTCGGGCATGGGCACCGCGGACGACCTGGAGGAATTTCGCGCCTGCCAGTCGGGTTATGCCGGCATCACGGCGATGTGGAACGACCTGTCGCGCGGCGCGCCGCTGTGGGTCGACGGCCCCGACGAGAACGCGGCGCGCATGGGCCTGAAGCCGCGCATCTCGGGCGCGCGCAGCGAGGACGAAGGCCTGTTCGTGTGCCAGCACGAGTATTGGGTGGAGGTGATGCGCGAGGCGCTGGAGCAGGAACGCGGCGAGGTGCGGGCATGAGCTTCGACCACCACGCCATCTGCGCCGCGCTGTATCGCGAGGCACGCCTGCTCGACGATCGTCGATGGGACGAATGGCTCGCCTGCTATACCGACGACGTCACCTACTGGATGCCGGCCTGGGACGACGACGATCGGCCCACCGAGGACCCGCTGAGCCAGATCTCGCTGATGTACTACGCCGATCGCGGCGGCCTCGAGGATCGCGTGTTTCGCATCAAGACCGAGCGCAGCGGCGCGTCCACGCCCGAGCCGCGCACCAGCCATAACCTCGCCAATGTCGAGGTGCTGGCCGAGCGCGAGGACGAGGTGGACCTGCGCTGCAATTTCCTGACGCTGAGCTATCGTTATCGCGAGACCGATCAATTCTTCGGCACGCTGTTCGTCACGCTGCGCCGGGTCGGCGACGCGCTGCTGATCTCGTCGAAGAAGATCGTGCTGAAGAACGACTATATCCGGCAGGTGCTCGATGTCTACCACGTTTGATACTCGTCGCGCCGCCGACGAGGGAAGAGGAGGAGAGGCCATGTCCGACTACCGGATCGCATTGAATTTCGAGGACGGGGTGACCCGCTTCATCGAATGCAAGGCGGGAGAGAAGGTGCTCGACGCCGCCTTCCGCGCCAGGATCAACCTGCCGATGGACTGCTCCGACGGCGTGTGCGGCACCTGCAAGTGCCGCGCGGAAAGCGGCCGCTACGAACTCGGCGACGACTACATCGAGGATGCGTTGAGCGAGGACGAAAGGGACCAGGGGCTGGTGCTGACCTGCCAGATGGTGCCGCAAAGCGATTGCGTGATCGCGGTGCCGGCCTCGTCGCAAGTGTGCAAGACGGGGCAAGGCGGTTTCGCCGCGACCGTGAGCAAGGTGGAGCCGCACGAGGACGCGGCCATCGTGCTCGAACTCGAGGCCGATGCGTCGGCGCCCGTGTTCCTGCCGGGCCAGTACGTCAACATCGAGGTGCCCGGCAGCGGGCAGCATCGCGCTTATTCGTTCTCCTCGGCGCCCGGCGATACGCGGCTCGCGTTCCTGATCAAGAAGATCCCCGGCGGCGTGATGAGCCGCTGGCTGGAGGCGGCCCGGCCCGGCGACACGCTCCGGATGCACGGGCCGCTCGGCAGCTTCTACCTGCGCGAGTTGCGGCGGCCGCTGCTGTTCCTCGCGGGCGGCACCGGCCTCGCGCCTTTCCTGTCGATGCTGGAGGTGCTGGCGCGCAGCGTGCCGACGCAGCGGGTGCACCTGATCTACGGCGTCACGCGCGATCTCGACCTGGTCCAGGTCGAGGCGATCGAGGCCTACGCGGCACGGCTGCCGAACTTCAGCTTCGCGACCGTGGTGGCCGATGCGGCTTCGACGCATCCGCGCAAGGGTTGGGTGACGCAGCATATTCCCGCCGATGCGCTGAACGACGGCGAGGTCGACGTCTATCTGTGCGGGCCGCTGCCGATGGTCGACGCGGTGCGCCGGTATTTCGACGAGACGGGTGTGAAGCCGCGCAGCTTCCACTACGAGAAATTCACCCCCAATTCCAACGCGAAGGCGGCATGAGCATGGCACGGTTCTCCGGCAAGGTGATCGTCGTCACCGGGGCGGCGCAGGGGATCGGGCGAGGCGTGGCCTTGCGCGCGGCGGCCGAGGGCGCAAAGGTGCTGCTGGTCGATCGCGCCGAGTTCGTGGCCGAGGTGGCCGCGCAGGCGCCGCGCGATCAGGCTGCCGGCTTCGTCGCGGACCTGGAAACCCATGAAGGTGCCCACGCGGCGATGGCCTTCGCCGCGCAGGCCTTCGGCGGCATCGACATCCTGATCAACGGGGTGGGCGGCGCGATCCGCATGCGGCCGTTCGCCGAGTTCGAGCCGGCGCAGATCGACGCCGAGATCCGCCGCTCGCTGATGCCGACGCTGTACGCCTGTCACGCGGTGCTGCCGCATCTGCTCGCGCGCGGCGGCGGCACCATCGTCAATCTCTCGTCGAACGCCACGCGCGGCATTCGGCGCGTGCCGTATTCGGCCGCCAAGGGCGGCGTCAACGCGCTGACCCAGTCGCTGGCGATGGAGTATGCCGAACACGGGATCCGCGTGGTCGCCACCGCGCCGGGCGGCACCGACGCGCCGCCGAGACGGGTGCCTCGCAATGCCGCCGGCGACACCGAGCAGGAGCGGGCCTGGATGGGCGAGGCGGTCCGGCAGGTGACCGATTCCACCTTCTTCAAGCGCTACGGCAGCCTCGACGAGCAGATCGCGCCGATCCTGTTCCTCGCCTCCGACGAGGCCAGCTACATCACCGGCACGGTGCTGCCGGTGGCGGGCGGCGATACGGGTTGAACGGCGGGGGCTGAGCGTCGGGGATTGAGCGACGGTTCTGAGCGGCAGTGCACGCGGCGTCGAAAGACCGCCGCGCGTTCGTCGTTGCCGTTCAGCCTCGCGAGCCTGGTTCGCCGCGTTCCGTCGGCGGCAGGTAATCCATGCCTTCCTCGTCGTACAGCTCGTAGATCAGGCGCAGCATGCGCTCGAGATCCTCGGATTCCTCCAGCATGCGCATGCTCATGATGATCGGCGATACCAGCTTCGCGTCGTCCAGGTCCTTGTATTCGACGTCGTCGCGCTTCAGGCCATAGACGCTGCGCGGCACGATCGATACACCTTCGCCGGCCGCCACCAGGCCGAGCGCGACCTGCAGCTCGCGCGTCTCCAGCACGCGGGTGGGCTTGAGCGCGCGATCGTGGAAGGCGGTCAGCACCTGGTCCGCGTAACTCGGGCGCGGCGCCTTCGGGAAGATGATCAGGGTTTCGTTGAGCAGGTCGTGCAGTGACAGCAGCGGCTTTGCCTCGCACAGCCGATGGCCCACCGGCAGCGCCGCGATCATGCGCTCCTCGCGCAGCACCACGCGGCGGATGCTCGGGTCGTTGAGGCGGATACGGCCGAAGCCGACATCGATCGCGCCTTCCTTCAGGGCCTTGACCTGGTCCATCGTCGACATCTCGTGCAGGCTCAGCTCGACCTCCGCATAACGCTGGCGATAGCGGCGTATCACCTTCGGCAGCATGCCGTAGAGCGTCGAGCCGACGAAGCCGACCGACAGGCTTCGTTCGATCTTGCCGACGCGGCGCGTCATCGATTCGAGCTCGACCGTCTGCGCGAGAAGCTGCACCGCGTGCTGATAGAAGAAGCCGCCCGTTTCCGTGAGTTTGAGCGGGCGCGAATTGCGCTCGAACAACTGCACGCCGAGGATCTGTTCCAGTTGCTGGATCTGCCGGCTCAGCGGCGGCTGCGCGATATGCAGGCGTTGCGCCGCGCGCGTGAAGCTCCGTTCCTCGGCGACCGCAATGAAATAGCGGAGATGGCGTAGCTCCATGTTTCCTTGCCGTCGAAGAGTGAGTTGGGCGAAGCCTGGGCCGCTTGCCTTGCCTGGCGGCAGGCGAGCCCGATGTGGGGTGATCCGCATTCTACTGTAGCCGTGGCTTGCAAGCGGTGCTTTTCTGGCGGCACGGCGTTTCATGCGCCCCGCGAGGATCTATATACCCGAGAGATATCAACCGATACCCAATCGGTGTTGGACCCTCGGAAATGGCCTCGCTAGTATCGACGCCATCCGATTGAGAACGATTCCTTAGTCATACCAAGAAAATCGGAACATCCCTATAAAAGTTTGGAGACAGTATGAGATTTCGGTATCTCGTGGGCGGCGCCTTGCTCGGCTTCGCGACCAGCGGTTTCGCGCAGGGCAGCGTGACCTTGTACGGCATCCTCGATACGGGCGTCGAATATGTATCGCATGCCAATTCGGCCGGCAAGGGCGTGGTCCGAATGCCGGCGATCACCGGCGAGCTGCCCTCGCGCTGGGGGCTGCGAGGCTCGGAGGATCTCGGCGGCGGCTACAAGGCGGTGTTCGCGCTCGAGAGCGGCATCAACGTCGGCAACGGCACGCTCGGGCAGGGCGGCCGCCTGTTCGGCCGCCAGAGCTGGGTGGGCATCGACAGTCCCTACGGCACGCTGTCCTTCGGCCGCCAGTACACCATGACCTATCTCGCGGTGCTCGACGCGGACCTGCTCGGCCCGAACATCTATGGGCTGCCCTCGCTCGATGCCTACATCCCGAACGGCCGCGCCGACAATTCGGTGGCCTGGCGCGGCAAGTTCGGCGGGCTGACGATCGGCGCGATGTATTCGTTCGGAAGGGATTCGGCCGGCACCGGCAACTCGCCGGGCCAGGGCACCTGCGCGGGGCAGGTGCCCGGCGATGCGACCCAATGCCGGCTCTGGTCGGCGATGCTCAAGTACGATGCGAACGGCTTCGGCGCGGCTGCGTCCTACGAGGAGCAGCGCGGCGGCACCAACGCGGCCGCCAGTTTCTTCGACGGCGTCAAGCCGGTATCGCTGGGCGCCAACGGGGACCGGGACGATCGCGCCCAGCTCAATGGTTATCTGAGCGTCTACGGCATCAAGATCGGCGGCGGCTGGATCGGCCGCTGGGTCGACACCGGCGCGTCGAGCGGCCCGAACCTGCACTCCAACCTGTTCTATCTCACCGCCAACTACTACGTCACGCTCGCCTTCCTGGTGGATGGCGGCGTCTATCGCGTCGACGTCTCGGGCCAGGATGCGCGCGCGACGCTGAGCGTGCTGCGCGGCACCTACTTCCTGTCGAAGCAGACCGCCGTCTATCTCCAGGGTGCCTACCTCGCCAATAGCGCGCACGCGGCCTTCAGCGTCAGTGCCGGTGGCGGCGGCACCACGCCGTCGCCGGGGCAAGGCCAGCTCGGCGTGATGGCGGGCGTGCGGCACATGTTCTGAACTGGCGAAGCGGTTGACGAGACAGGCAGAAGGTGGCGCTGGAGGCGGCCTGTCATCGAATGAGCCAGTGCCCGGAAAACGAGGGGCGCGACTAGCATATGGCGTCACGATCGGTCTGGCACCGCGGAGGCCAGGCGCAGGCGAAAGAGGCGGCGTAGGGATTAAGATCAGCGTCGTGCCGCTGGAAACCGGCTGGGGCGAATATTCCCGTTCGCCCGGCTTGCAATGCCGCGTTGCGATGAGGTTTGCGCACCGCGCGCCCTGGCAGGTCCGTGGCGGGCTCGCCTTCGAGTGAGGGAGGGCACGACGAATACGCCGCGGGTTTCCTCGGAAGAATGTCTCGCACTTCTCGCCCAGGTTCGCCGAACCTCCGCTTCAAGAAACCCGGAATAAAAATCTTCGCATCCGCGTTTACGTTGATGCACGCACATTGCCAAACCATTCCGTCCTCGACCCATTTCGGGTTGGCGTGGTCTGGCGCATCATGGACAACATTACATAGTTTTCCTTAGTTCATGTTTGTCGGTGGCCATGAGGCAGTGTTGATGAGTGGGGCGATCGGTCTGTTCGATCCTCTCCATTCTTCCCACTCGATATTGGGTACTGTTTCATGAACTCCGAAAAAAAACTTCTGACGCTGGTTCTTCTCTGCTTCTTTCTCGGTCCATTCGGCGTACACCGCTTTTATCTCGGCAGGAACAAAACCGGCATCCTCATGCTCCTGACGTATGGCGGATTGGGCGTCTGGTCGGTGATCGACCTGGCGATGCTGATGCTGGGGAAGTTCAAGGACAAGCAAGGCAAGCCGATTTCCCGGTGGAACTGATCCGCCCTGGTGGCCTGCTGGTGTTGCGGCGCGGGTACCGCATCGTCTTCCTGCTCAGGCGCCGAGCATTGCCTTGCGGAACACCGTGGGCGCCACGCCGTGAGCCTTGCGAAAGCGCTGGTTGAAGTGGTTGACGTTGGCGTAACCGCAACGTGCGGCCACCAGCGTGAGCGGCAGCGCATCGATGCGCAGCAAGGCACGGGCCCGTGCGAGTCGTTGTTCCGCGACCCAGGCATGGGGCGGCAAGCCGAACGAGACATGGAACATCCGCGCGAAGTGATACTCGGACAGCGTGGCGAGCGCGGCCAGTTCACCGAGCGTGATCGGCTGATCGAGCATGGCGTCGATGTAGTCGCGCACGCGGCGGCGCACCGTCGGCGACAACCCACCGATGCGAGCCAGACCGGTACGCACCTGGCTCTGTCCGCGCAACAGCCGGCTCAGCACGGCGTGCACCGTTTGATTGGCACGCAACCGCCCGTCCACGTCATCCCAGGATTCGAGCAGCAGATCGCGGCAGAGTACGACCACGCGCGGGTCCTCGAAATAGGTGCGATCGGCCAGGATCAGCTCCCGGGGTTCCCGATCGAGTTCGCTCACGGCGCGTTGGGTGAAATGCTCGGGTAGGAAGTAGAGATGCATGAAGCGCATGTTTCCACGCACCAGCCAGCGCGATTCGTGATCGCCGGGCAGGGTGCACAGGCGGCTGGGGCCGCCATAGCCGGGCACCTTGTGGCGCTCGGTGCGCTCGCCT
Source organism: Burkholderia sp. Cy-637 (assembly GCF_011753175.1). NCBI lineage: Bacteria > Pseudomonadati > Pseudomonadota > Betaproteobacteria > Burkholderiales > Burkholderiaceae > Burkholderia > Burkholderia sp. Cy-637. Next base: position 27,403 of record NZ_VWWC01000012.1, read on the forward strand.
CCCGTGAAGTAGCACGACAGCGTGTGATGGCCGGGCCGTTCGTAAACGGTCTCGGCCACGTCCACTTCATGTACCCATTCCGCGATCGCCAGGTGATCGCCAAGCCAGGCGAAGCGCTGCAGTTGCGCGTCGGTGCCGGCGAGCGTGCGGCATACCGATTGCAGGCCGAACGGCAGGTCCGTCCCGCCGGCCAGTTCGGCGGAGGAACGGGGAGGCGTTGCCAGGATCGGGGCAAGGGCAGGGGCGGATTTCATATCGAGCAGTATAGGCGCGCGAGCGGGCGCGTGTGCGAGACGAGCGTGCCCGCCGCGTAAAGACCGCAATTTCAGACAGATGGGCCGCCGTGTCGGCAATCACAGTGGGGGCGCGGGAAGGATCGATACCCGCCATTCCAACCCTTACCGACCTTGGCTATGAATCTCCTGCTCTATGGGCTGACCGTGCTGATCTGGGGCACCACCTGGATCGCGATCAAATGGCAACTCGACATCGCGCCGCCGCCGGTCTCGGTCGCCTGGCGCTTCTGGATTGCCGCCGCCGTGCTGTTTGCACTGCTGCGCATCATGCGCCGGCCGATCGCGCCGCCTCGCGACGCCTGGCGTTTTATCGCCGCGCAGGGCATCGCCATGTTCTGTCTGAACTTTCTTTGCTACTACTACGCGGAACAGGTGGTGCCGAGCGGACTGATTGCGGTGGTGTTCTCGATCGCGCCGCTGTTGAACGCCGTCAACGGAAGAATTTTCCTCGGCCGGCCGCTGCAGGCCAGCGCGATCGTCGGCGCCTTGCTGGGACTGTCGGGTATCGCCTGCCTGTTCTACCAGCAGATGGCCGGCCATCTCGACGACGCGGCCACCTGGCGCGGCCTGGCGATCGCCCTGGCAGGCACGCTGTGCTTCTCCACGGGCAACCTGCTGTCGAGCCGGATGCAGACGATGGGCTTGCATCCGCTCGCCACCAATGGCTGGGCGATGCTGATCGGCGCATCGGTGCTGACCATCGGCGCGGCCGTGGCGGGATACCCGCTCGTGTTCGAGCCCACGCCGCGCTATCTCGGCGCGCTTTTTTACCTGGCCGTGCCGGGTTCCGTGATCGCCTGCACGTCCTATCTCGTACTGGTGGGCCGGATCGGGCCCGAGCGCGCGGCCTACTGCACGGTGCTGTTCCCGTTTGTTGCGCTGGGAGCCTCGACGATCTTCGAGGGCTATCGCTGGTCGCCGCTCTCGGTGCTCGGGCTGGCGCTCGTGGCGGGCGGCAACCTGGTGGCCTTCGATCTCGCACGGCGGCTGTTCGCGCGGCGCCGGGACGTGCCGGCGACGGCACGCCGGACGGGGGCATCGTCCCCATGAGTTGCACCGACGGCCGAAACCACGGCACGAATTTCTTCATTCCTTGCTTACCTTCGAGGCATCAAATGAACCCAGGCAGTACGAACACTTCATCTCACGCCCTGCTGTCCACCTTCGTCCGGAACGGTATCGATCGCGTGTTCCTGGTCCCTGGAGAAAGCTACCTCGGGATTCTCGACGCCTTGGGAGACTTTCCGGAGCTCGATGTCGTGACCTGTCGGCACGAGGGCGGAGCGGCCTTCATGGCATGCGCCGACGCACGCCTGACCGGGCGCCCTGGCGTCGTCATGGTGAGCCGGGGCCCGGGCGCGACGAATGCCGCGATCGGCGTTCACACCGCGCAGCAGGACGCCGTGCCCGTCGTCCTGGTGGTCGGACAGGTTCCGAAAGCCGACCTGCGCAAGGAAGGGTTTCAGGAAATCGACTACCAGAAGATGTTCGGCTCGATGGCGAAATGGGTTGTCGAGGTCACGGACCCGAATCAACTCGAAGCGGCCGCGTTCAAGGCGATTCGTATCGCAGCCAGCGGCACGCCGGGCCCGGTCGTGCTCGTGGTCCCGGAGGACGTGCAGCAACAGCCGGTCGAGCTGCATGGCTGGCAGGCGGTGAGCCATGCACGAACCGTCCCGGAGGCGGCAAGCGTCGAGCGGATCCGGACCCTGCTCGCCGGCGCCGAGCGGCCGCTCATCATCGCGGGCGGCGCGATGGCCTCGGATGCCGGGCGCGAGGCGCTGTCGGCCCTGGCGCACGCCTACGACATCCCCGTGGCGGTGTCGTTCCGCCACCACGACATCTTTCCGAACCGGGATTCGCTCTACGTCGGCGATCTGGGCCTGGTCAATCCCGCCGATCAGATCGAGGCATTCCAGGGCAGCGACCTGATCTTCGCCCTGGGTACGCGGCTCGGCGACATCACGAGTCAGGGTTACACGTTTCCCTGCCATCCCGCTCCCCGGCAAACCCTGATTCACTGCTGGCCCGACGATCACATCGTGGGCTTGAACACGCAACCGGATCTTGGCGTGGTGTGCGATCCCGTGGCGCTGGCCGAGGCCTTGATCCGCGAGCCGGGCAGCCATGCCGATCGCCGTGCATGGGCGGGAAAGCTGCGCTCGATCTTCGAGCGATACGCCGCCTGGCCGGAACACGAGGTCAGCGACGGCGTGCCATTCTCCGAGGTGGTGCGCTCCCTGGCGGCGCAGGCACCGGCCGATATCGCGATCTGTCTCGACACCGGCATGTTCGCGGCACCTGTCTACCGGCACTTCCCGTTCACCGCGCCGCAGATCCTCATGGCGTCACAATGCGGAGCCATGGGATATGGAACGTCGGCCGCGATCGCCACGCAGTTGCGCAGACCGGGCAGGAAAACGGTCTGCCTCGTCGGGGACGGCGGATTCCTCATGACCGGGCCGGAGATGATTGCGGCCGTCGAGCGAAACCTGCCGATCCTGTTCATTCTGTCGAACAATCACTGCTACGGATCGATTCGCCTGCATCAGCACCGAAAATATCCTGGACGCCATGTCGGAACGAGCTTGTTCAATCCCGACTTCCTGGCGCTTGCACGGGGATTCGGTGCCGCCGCGGAGCGCGTGACAAGGATCGACGAGGTCGACGAGGCGATCGCGAGAGGGCTGGCATCGGAGGGCACGTATCTGATCGAGGTCGCGACCAGTCTGGACGCCATTCTTCGCCCCTGATCCGGTTCGGCGGCCGGACCTGCGCCTGGACAGACCGGTCTCGAATCGGGCGAAAAAAAACCGGTCTCGCGAGAGACCGGTCGAAAAGGCGTCCGGGGCGGATCGACCCCGGAGACGCTCGGATTGTCGTGATGCTCAGAACTTGTGCGTCATGCCGACGATGGCGGCCACCGCGTGCGGCGTCGCCGAGACCGTCGAGCCGCTGAAGTTCGCGACCGCCTTGGCACCCGTCGAGTCCGTGCCGGACGCGGCTTCGTAGAAGCCGATCGCGTACAGCGAGGTGCGCTTGGACAGCGAGTAGATGGTGCCGAGGTTGAACTGGTTGTAATGCGCGCTGCCCACGCCGTCCGCGCCGCTGTTGTGCGTGTAGATGTAGGCGCCCGCCAGCGTCAGCGCCGGCGTCAGCAGGTACTTCAGGTTCACTTCCCCGGAGTTGAAGGTGGCCGTGCCGCCGTTGTACTTGGTGCCGAAGCTGCCGACCGCGTTGACCGTGCCGAGGTTCTGGAACTGCGTGTTCGAGTACAGCACCGCGACGGTGGCCGGGCCGAAGGCGTACGAGCCGCCGGCCGTGATGATCTGCTGCGAGCCGGCCGAGGCGTAGCCGCCGAAGATGCGGCTCGGCATGTTGTTGTTCGCGCCGGTGGCCGACGAGGACGGCGAGGACGAGTTGCCCTGGTCGCCGAAGGTCGCGTAGTACGGGTCCTTCGTGTACATGTAGCTCGCGCCGAGCTTGACCGGGCCGTTCGAGTAGGCGACGCCGGCGTCGAGCACCTCGTTCTGCGTGGCGTGGCCGGCCTGGCCGCCCAGGCTGTACAGCAGGCCGACCGTGATGCCCTGGATGCTGGGGCTGGTGTACTTGATCGCGTTCTGCACGCGGTTCGAGGTATCGACGTTGTCGACGTCGGCCGCGCGCGTGCCGAAGCCCAGGCCAGATGCGGCCCAGTCCGCGCCCGATGCGAAGTTCGCGGTGGCGTCGTTGCTAGCCGAGTACTGGCGGCCGAGCGTGAGCGTGCCCCAGTGGCTGCTGGCCAGGCCGACGAAGGCCTTGCGGCCGAACTCGAGGCCGCCCTGGCTCAGTGAGCCGGTACCGATCGTGTAGCCGTTCTCGAGATCGAAGATGGCCCGCACGCCGCCGCCCAGGTCCTCGGAGCCGAGCAGGCCCCAGCGCGACGAGGTGGCGCTCGACAGGGCGTACTGCTTGGCACCCTTCACGTTGTTGTTGTACAGGAAGCCGGCGTCGGCGATGCCGTACAGCGTGACGCTGCTCTGTGCGTGTGCAACCCCTGCGAACGCGCCCATCGCCATGAGGGCGGCCGTGATCTTGTGAGCTTTCATCCGTTTTCTTTCAATTCTTGGAGGTGAGAAACAAGCCTCATCGAGCGCGCCGGAAAATCTGGATTTTCCTGTCGATCCCGCTGCCTCGTGTGGTTTGGCCTGGTGGGTTCTTCGTCGCTGCACTGATTCGCATAACGAATTGTTTACTGCGGCTGCCAGCAACTTCCGGTGCACGAGCGGCCGTTCATTCCCTGGACGAGAACCCGCGGCGACTCACCGATTGTTGCTGGAACCGGATTTTAGAATTGCAAAATTTCAACTGCGTGAAAACGTTTTTTACGAGCGATGACAGCGCGTTTCGTCATCTGAATGTCACTGGACAGGTCAGTCGGTAGCGATGTGTGATGGGGAGATGGCGAATGTCTTTCGTTATTATTTTTGTCCGCATTCGTTTTGCTTTCCGGTCGGGCGTCCGATCATGAGTCGGCTCGGGATCGCATGGCCGCAGCCGGCGTTCGCGCACGCGCATCGTCGAGGCGGCCTCCAATGCCGTCTCGACGATGGGTGATACAGGAATCCTTACTTCCGCCCGGCGCGTTCCGGCGATACCGCGCCGCAGGCGCGCAGCACCAGTTGCACGACCTGCTCGGTCTTGGTCTCGAAGGCTTTTTTCGTAAGCGCGCGCTTGCCGCTGAGCGCCTGGATCTGCGCGTCGAAATCGGCGTAGTGCTGGGTGGTCGCCCAGATCAGGTAGAGCAGGGCATGCGCATCGACCGGCGCCAGCAGCCCGCGCGCGATCCAGTCGTCGATCGCCTTGGCGCGCGTATCGAACCAGGGCTTCACGCGTTGCGCGAGGATGTCCTGCATGTGCTCCGCGCCGCGGATGATCTCGTTGGCCCAGACCTTCGAGCCGAGCGGGCGCCGCCGCGACAGCTCCATCTTGGCGCGCACGTAGCCGCCGATCGCCTCCACCGGATCGTCGCCGCCCTCGAAGGCGCCGGCCGCCTGGTGCCAGTCGTCGAACAGGTCCTCGAGCACGCGGCGGTACAGCGCCAGCTTGGTCGGGAAGTAGTAATGCAGGTTGGCCTTCGGCACCCCGGCGCGTTCGGCGATCAGCGCGGTGCTGGCGCCGTCGAGCCCGCGTTCCGCGAACACCGCCTCCGCGCAGGCCAGCAATTGCGCTTCGTTCGACTCGCGAATGTGTGCCTTGCGCCGCCGCAAAGGGGCGGCCGTCTCCTCGTCTGCCGGCACGCCGGCTACTGCTTCGTCATGTTTCATCCAGGGCCTCGCGCGGCGCGGATGCCGCGTTGCGCGTCATTCTAGCTGCTCGGCAGGCGCCTGGCACGCCTGGCTCGTGGCGGCCTCGCGATCGCTGCTGCAGTGCAGTGGCACGCTTCTCGCTCTGTATCCGTCGAAAAGAAAGTAGTTGATTTGCCAATATTTTCGACTTAAAACCTGTCCGATCGGACAAGATTCGACGAGCGGCGAAAGCGATGCCCTCCCGCGTCGATCGCGATCCGAGCCATGACGAGAACATGCACCGTGCGCGTGCGGCGATGCCCCTTGATGGACTGGGCATGCACCGGCGGCGACCGAAGCAGGCAGCGTGACAGATCCCCTGGGAGAGATACGAGTGAACGCAATATCGGAAGCAGTGAAGCGGGCAGGCCACGACCCGATGCTCCAGGTCGACGGCCGGCGCCTGTGGGAGAGCCTGATGACGATGGCGAAGATCGGCGCGACGCCCAAGGGCGGCGTCTGCCGCCTGGCGCTGACCGATCTCGACAAGCAGGGCCGCGACCTGATCGTCGAATGGGCGAGGGCGGCGGGTTGCAGCATCGGCGTCGACCGGATGGGCAACGTGTTCATGCGTCGCGAAGGGCGCCAGCGCGATGCGGCGCCGGTGGTGACCGGCTCGCATGCCGATTCGCAGCCCACCGGCGGGCGCTTCGACGGCATCTACGGCGTGCTGGGCGGCCTGGAGGTGATCCGGTCGCTCAACGACCACGGCATCGAGACCGAGCACCCGATCGAGGTGGTGATCTGGACCAACGAGGAGGGCTCGCGCTTCGCGCCGGCGATGGTTGCCTCGGGCGTGTTCGCCGGGGTGTTCTCGCTCGAATACGGGCTGTCGCGCAAGGACGTGGACGGCCGCACGATCGGCGAGGAGCTGGAGCGGATCGGCTATGCGGGCGAGCTGCCTTGCGGCGGCCGGCCCTTGCATGCCGCCTTCGAGCTGCATATCGAGCAGGGGCCGATCCTGGAGGCCGAGCACAAGACCATCGGCATCGTCACCGATGCGCAGGGGCAGCGCTGGTACGAGATCACGCTGACCGGCCAGGAGGCGCATGCGGGGCCCACGCCGATGCCGCGCCGGCGCGACGCGCTGCTGGGCGCGGCGCGCGTGGTGGACCTGGTGAACCGGATCGGGCTCGATCACGCGCCCTTCGGCTGCGCCACGGTCGGCATGATGCAGGTGTACCCGAACTCGCGCAACGTGATTCCCGGCCGTGTGTTCTTCACCGTCGACTTCCGGCATCCCGACGACGCGGTGCTCGCCAAGATGGACGCCGCGTTGCGCGAGGGCGTGGCGCGCATCAGCGCGGGCATCGGGCTCGACACCGCGCTCGAGCAGATCTTCTACTACAAGCCGGTGGCCTTCGATGCCGCCTGCGTGCAGGCCGTGCGCGAGGCGGCCGAGCGCTTCGGCTACCCGCATCGCGAGATCGTCTCGGGCGCGGGCCACGACGCCTGCTACCTGGCGCAGGTGGCACCCACCTCGATGGTGTTCGTGCCCTGCGTCGACGGCATCAGCCACAACGAGATCGAGGACGCGACGCCCGAGTGGATCGAGGCCGGCGCGAACGTGCTGCTGCACGCCATGCTGTCGCGCGCCTGCGAGCCCGTCTCATGAAGCACCCGCCCTAAGTCGGCCGGCGGGCCCGCCATCGTCCGCTCGCCCCAAGCCTGAAACGTTCGAAAAACAACCGCCCCCGACTGCGCCCGCGCAGCCGGCAGGGACGGTGTCGTCCCCAAATCCATCGAAGGAACGCGTATGAGCACCCAGCCAGCCGGCGATATCGCCGCGCATCGCCTGTCGTCCACGCAACTGTCCTGCGAATTCTCCGATATCGCGCCGCTGCTCGATCCCACCGCGGCGGCCGCCGCCGCGAGCCGCTGCCATTACTGCTATGACGCGCCCTGCGTGCAGGCCTGTCCGACCGGGATCGACATCCCGAGCTTCATCCGCAAGATCGGCCACGGCAACCTGAAAGGCGCGGCCGTCGACATCCTGTCGGCCAACCCGCTCGGCGGGATGTGCGCGCGGGTCTGCCCGACCGAGATCCTCTGCGAAGGCGCTTGCGTGCGCAACCATCAGGACAGCCAGCCGGTCGCGATCGGCGCGCTGCAGCGGCACGCCACCGACTGGGCGATGGAGACCGGCGCGGTGACCTTCCGGCGCGCGCCCGATACGGGCCGCCAGGTGGCCGTGGTCGGCGCCGGGCCGGCCGGGCTGGCCTGCGCGCACCGGCTTGCGCTGGCCGGGCATCGCGTCACGCTGTTCGACGCGCGCCCGAAGGCCGGCGGCCTCAACGAATACGGCATCGCCGCCTACAAGACCGTCGACGATTTCGCCCAGCGCGAAGTCGAGTGGCTGCTGTCGGTGGGCGGCATCACCGTGCGCACGGGCCTGGCGCTCGGCCGCGAGCTGACGCTCGAGGCGCTGCGCGAGCAGCACGACGCGGTGTTCCTCGCGATCGGCCTGGGCGGCGTGCGCGCGCTCGGAATCGAGGGGGAGGCGCTGGCCGGCGTGATGGACGCGGTCGATTTCATCGAGGGGCTGCGGCAGGCCGAGGCGCTGGAGCAGGTGCCGGTGGGCCGGCGCGTGGTGGTGATCGGCGGCGGCAATACCGCCATCGACGCGGCCGTGCAGAGCCGCAAGCTCGGCGCCGAGCGCGTGACGATGGTCTATCGGCGCGGCGTGGAATCGATGAGCGCGACCTGGGCCGAACGCGAGTTCGCGCAGAAGAGCGGCGTGAGCCTGCTCACGCATGCCAGGCCGCTGCGCATCGCGGGCGAGGGCGGGCGGGTCAGCGGCGTCGAGTTCGAGACGGCCTCGGGCGAGCGCTGCCTGATCGAGGCGGACATGGTGCTGAAGGCGATCGGCCAGACGCTGCTGCCGGCCGGCGTGGAAGCCGGCTTGCTGACGGCGGACGGCACGCGCATCGCCGTCGACGCCGAGGGACGCACGGCGCTGCCCGATGTGTGGGCCGGCGGCGATTGCGCGGCCACCGAAGGCATCGACCTCACGGTGCAGGCGGTGGAGGACGGCAAGCGCGCGGCCGCCGCGATCGACGCGACGCTCGCGCGACGCGACGCCAAGGCCGCCTGAACCGCCGGCCACGCCCCAGCCACGCACACGACCAGGACCCCACCTTCACGGAGCCGAACATGGCCGATCTTCGCTGCAACATCGCCGGCATCACCTCGCCCAATCCCTTCTGGCTCGCCTCCGCGCCGCCCACCGACAAGGCCTACAACGTCAATCGCGCGTTCGAGGCCGGCTGGGGCGGCGTGGTCTGGAAGACGCTCGGGCTGGACCCGCACGTCGTCAACGTCAGCTCGCGCTACGGCGCCGTGCAATGGAACGGCCAGCGCATCGCCGGGCTCAACAACATCGAGCTGATCACCGATCGTCCGCTGGAGGTGAACCTGCGCGAGATCGCCCAGGTCAAGCGCGACTGGCCGGATCGCGCGCTGATCGTCTCGCTGATGGTGCCCTGCAACGAGCAGGACTGGAAATGGATCCTGCCGCGCATCGAGGATACCGGCGCCGACGCGGTCGAGCTGAACTTCGGCTGCCCGCACGGCATGAGCGAGCGCGGCATGGGCGCGGCGGTCGGCCAGGTGCCCGAATACGTCGAGATGGTCACGCGCTGGGTGAAGGAGGGCACCAGGCTGCCTTGCCTGGTGAAGCTCACCCCCAACATCAGCGACATCCGCATGGGCTCGCGCGCGGCCTGGAAGGGCGGCGCCGATGGCGTGTCGCTGATCAACACCATCAACTCGATCGTCGCCGTCGACCTGGACCAGATGGCGCCGATGCCGACCGTCGACGGCAAGGGCACCCACGGCGGCTACTGCGGCCCGGCCGTGAAGCCGATCGCGCTGAACATGGTGGCCGAGATCGCGCGCGATCCGCAAACGCCGAACCTGCCGATCTCGGGCATCGGCGGCATTTCCACCTGGCGCGACGCGGCCGAGTTCATCGTGCTCGGCGCCGGCAGCGTGCAGGTCTGCACGGCGGCGATGCATTACGGATTCCGGATCGTCTCGGACCTGGCCGACGGGCTGTCGAACTGGATGGACGAGAAGGGCTACGCCACGCTCGAGGACGTGCGCGGGCGCGCGGTGCCGAACGTGACCGACTGGAAGTACCTGAACCTCAAGTACGACATCAAGGCGCGCATCGACCAGGACCGCTGCATCCAGTGCGGGCTCTGCCATATCGCCTGCGAGGACACCTCGCACCAGGCGATCACGCGCGAGAAGGACGGGCAGCGCCACTTCGAGGTGATCGACGCCGAGTGCGTCGGGTGCAATTTATGCATGCATGTCTGTCCGGTCGAGCAATGCATCACGATGGAGCGCGTCGACGCCGGCGATTACGCGAACTGGACCACGCACCCGAACAATCCGGCGCGCGTGGATGCCGGCGCGGCGTCCACGGCACCCGCCGAGCCGCACGTGAAGGCAGCCTGACCGGCGTCCGGCACGCGAGGGCAGGCCTCTCGCGCGCCGCCAGCGAACGGTTCACGCCGCGGCCCGGGCCTTGCCGGGACGGCGCGAGCGATTCCGTGGAGTCGATTCGATGAAGCTCACAGCGCAGTCCGCCGGCCTGGCCGGCGAGGCAGGACCGGCCGTGGCCGGCGGCAGTCTCTACAACGAGGACCTGGCGCCGACCACGGCCGCGCAGCGCAGTTGGCGCTGGTATCACTTCGCGGCGCTATGGGTCGGGATGGTGATGAACATCGCCTCCTACATGCTGGCGGCGGGGCTGACCGAGCAGGGCATGTCGCCGTGGCAGGCGGTGCTGACGGTCCTGCTCGGCAACCTGATCGTGCTGGTGCCGATGCTGCTGATCGGCCATGCCGGCGCCAGGCACGGCATCCCCTACGCGGTGCTGGTGCGCAGTTCGTTCGGCACCCAGGGCGCCAAGCTGCCCGCGCTGCTGCGCGCCATCGTCGCCTGCGGCTGGTACGGAATCCAGACCTGGCTCGGCGGCAGCGCGATCTACACGCTGCTCAACATCCTGACCGGCAATGCGCTGCATGGCGCGGCGCTGCCGCTGGTCGACATCTCGGTCGGGCAACTGGCCTGCTTCCTGGCGTTCTGGGCACTGCAGCTCTATTTCATCCTGCACGGCACCGATTCGATCCGCTGGCTCGAGAGCTGGTCCGCGCCGGTCAAGGTGCTGATGTGCGCGGCCCTGGTCTGGTGGGCGACCTCGAAGGCGGGCGGGGTGGGCTCGATGCTGTCCACGCCTTCGCAGTTCGCGGCCGGCGGCGCCAAGGCCGGGCGCTTCTGGGCCACCTTCTGGCCGGGGCTGACCGCGATGGTCGGCTTCTGGGCCACGCTCGCGCTCAACATCCCCGATTTCACCCGCTTCGCGCGCAGCCAGCGCGACCAGGTGATCGGGCAGTCGATCGGCCTGCCGGTGCCGATGGCGCTGCTGTCGGTGGTCTCGGTGGTGGTGACCTCGGCCACCGTGGTGATCTACGGCAAGACCATCTGGGATCCTATCGACCTGGCGAGCCGCATGACCGGCATCGGCGTGGGCATCGCGCTGGTGATCCTCACGCTCGACACCATGTGCTGCAACCTCGCGGCCAACCTGGTGGGGCCCGCCTACGATTTCTCCAGCCTGTGGCCGAAGGGCATCTCGTATCGCGCGGGCGGCATGATCACCGCCACCATCGCGATCCTGATGATGCCGTGGAAGATCCTCGCCACCACCGATGGCTACATCTTCACCTGGCTGGTCGGTTATTCGGCCCTGCTGGGCCCGGTCGCGGGGATCCTGATGGTCGACTACTTCCTGATCCGCGGCACGCGGCTCGACGCGCGCGCGCTGTTCGACGCGGCGGGGCCGTTCAGCTACGTGCGCGGCTGGAACCCGGCGGCGCTGGTGGCGCTGGCCGCCGGCGTGCTGCCGAACCTGCCCGGTTTCCTGCACGTCGCGTTTCCGGCCGCGTTCCCGAACGTGCCGGCGTTCTTCAACACGCTTTATACCTATGCGTGGTTCGTCGGCCTGGTGCTGGCGTCCCTGGTCTATGGCAGCTGGATGAAGCTCGGCGCGAGCCGGCGCGCGCAGGTGGCGAGCGCCTGAGCGCGTCGCCCGATCCAGCTCGTTCCAGTTCATTCAGATAACGAGGAGGCATTGCGATGACAACCCTGATTCGTGGCGGTACCGTGGTCGATGCCGAGCGCAGCTACCGCGCCGACGTGCTGTGCGCCGCCCCGCAGGATGGCGGCACGATCCTGCAGATCGCCGAGCGGATCGAGGCGCTGGCCGGCGCCGAGATCGTCGATGCGCACGGCCAGTACGTGATGCCCGGCGGCATCGATCCGCACACGCACATGGAGTTGCCCTTCATGGGCACCACCGCCAGCGACGATTTCTACAGCGGTACCGCGGCGGGCCTGTCGGGCGGCACCACCAGCATCATCGACTTCGTGATCCCGAGCCCGCGCCAGTCGCTGATGGAGGCCTTCCACACCTGGCGCGGCTGGGCGGAAAAGTCCGCCGCCGACTACGGCTTCCACGTGGCCGTGACCTGGTGGGACGAATCCGTGCATCGCGACATGGGCACCCTGGTGAACGAGCACGGCGTGTCCAGCTTCAAGCACTTCATGGCCTACAAGAACGCGATCATGGCCGACGACGAGATCCTGGTGAACAGCTTCGCGCGTTCGCTCGAACTCGGTGCGCTGCCGACCGTGCATGCCGAGAACGGCGAGCTGGTGTTCCAGTTGCAGCGCGCGCTGCTCGCGCGCGGCATCACCGGGCCCGAGGCGCATCCGCTGTCGCGTCCGCCCGAGGTGGAGGGCGAGGCGGCCAATCGCGCGATTCGCATCGCGCAGGTGCTGGGCGTGCCGGTCTACATCGTCCACGTCTCGGCCAAGGACGCGGTCGACGCGATCGCGCGTGCCCGCAACGAGGGCCTGCGCGTGTTCGGCGAAGTGCTGCCCGGTCATCTCGTGATCGACGAGGCGGTGTATCGCGATCCGGACTGGAATCGCGCGGCGGCCCACGTGATGAGCCCGCCGTTCCGTTCCGCCGAGCACCGCGACGCGTTGTGGCGCGCGCTGCAGGCCGGGCAGCTGCATACCACGGCGACCGATCACTGCGTGTTCTGCGCCTCGCAGAAGGCGATGGGCCGCGAGGACTTCACGCGCATCCCGAACGGTTGCGGCGGCGTGGAGGATCGCATGGCGGTGCTCTGGCATCACGGCGTCAACCAGGGGCGCCTCACGCCGAACGAATTCGTGCGCATCACCTCGACCAATGCCGCGCAGATCTTCAACCTGTATCCGCGCAAGGGTGCCGTGCAGGTGGGCGCCGATGCCGACCTGGTGGTCTGGGACCCGGCCGCGACCAAGACCATCTCGGTGAAGACGCATCACCAGCAGGTCGACTTCAACGTGTTCGAGGGCATGACGGTGCGGGGCCTGGCCACGCATACCTTCACGCGCGGCGCGCTGGCCTGGGCCGACGGCGAACTGCGTGCCGTGCGCGGCGCGGGCCGCTACCTGAAGCGTCCGCCGAATCCGGCCTACTACGAGGCCACGCGGATCGCGAACCGCCTGCGCGAGCCGCAGCCGGTCGAGCGCGAAGGCTGAGCGATCGAGGCTTTCGGCACGACGTTTCCGGCTTCCGCCGCCAGATTCTTGCGCTTTGGTTTACGCGCCGGCCCATTGGTTTATACTGCGCGCCGCCGGTTGGAGACACCGGCGTTCGAGCTGTCCGATCGGTCAACATATGGCACGGATCCTGCATGAGTCTGCCCGCCCGGCAGGACCGGCAGCCGCAAGCCGGCCGGTGGGCGATCTCGAAGCAAGGACGCACCCGAAGCAGGCGGCGCGCGCGAATATAGGGCAGCGCGCCGGCCCGCGACCCGAGCCCGACATCGATCGGCCGGGAACCCGATACCAAGAACCTGAGAGAGCGGAGTCACCTGTATGCATGCAGGAATACAGAATAAGAAAAAGAAAACAAAAAAACGGCCGGCGGCAGCCTGGCTGGCCGTGTTGGCGGCAGGCGTGGCGGTGATGGCGGCCCTGGCGTCCACCTCGGCCATGGCCGAGCCGCCGGCCGGCGCGACGATGCTGGCCGAGAGCGATGTGGTGGCGCCCGCGGCGCCCGCGGCGACGGTGGTGCCGCCTTCGCCCTATCTGTCGGACTGGTTCCACCAGAGCATCGGGCTGATCGGTTCGAAGAACATCCGCTTCGGCCCGCACCGGACCAACGACCTCTATCTCGAGTACGAGTATTTCGGCCGCAAGGGGCCATTCGATCTCTACGGCTACGTGGACGTGCCGCGCGTGCTCGGGGTCGGCAACGGCTACGACGGCGGCTTCACCAACAAGGGTTCGCCGGTGTTCAGCGAGCAGGAGCCGCGCGTCTCGATCGACCACCTGCTCGGCAAGTCGCTCGCCATCGGGCCGTTCAAGGAATGGTACGTGGCCTTCGACTGGATCTACGACCAGGGGCACAACACGCCCGGCCGGCAGAACACGCTGTATGCGGGTATCGGCACCGATATCGACACGCATACGCCGCTGATGCTCTCCGCGAATCTCTACCTGCATCGCCAGTGGGAGAACTACGGCGCCGCGAACCAGAACAGCTGGGACGGTTATCGCGCGCAGATGAAGTACATCCTGCCGCTGGGCACGTTCCATGGCGGCAACCTGCTCTACGTCGGCTTCTTCAACTACGACTTCGGCTCGAAGCTGCGCGAGGAAACCGGCGACAACACGCGTACCGATACCGCCTTCGTGTCGACCAACGTGCTGATCTACTCGTTCAAGCACTGGCGTTTCTGGACCGCGGCCCGCTATTTCCACCATGGCGGCCAGTGGGCCGGCACCGAGCTGAACTTCGGCGACGGCCCGTTCCAGAACCGCTCGAACGGCTGGGGCTATTACGCGAGCGTCGGCTACCAGTTCTGATGACGGCCCGCGTGCCTATCCGCACGAACCCGCTTGCGCCGCGACGGCAAGGGCGCATACTGCTCGGCGCGAGCCGGGCACGACATGAGCATCGAAACGATATCGAGGCGCCCGGGCAGGGCGCCATGACATGAAAGAGACGAGAGGAGAGCGAGGGTGGATATTCTGCGTAGTCTGTTGGGAATGGCTTGCCTGCTGGCGATTGCCTACCTGCTGTCGAACAATCGGCGCGGCGTGAGCCTGCGCACCCTGCTCGCGGCCCTGGCGACCCAGCTCGTGCTCGGCGCCCTGGTGCTGTTCGTGCCGACCGGCCGCGCCGCGCTGGCGATGGCCGCCAACGGCGTGAACCAGGTGCTGGAGATGGGCAATCACGGCATCGCCTTCGTGTTCGGCGGCCTGGTCGGCAACAAGATGTTCGACCTGTTCGGCGACGGCGGTTTCGTGTTCGGGCTGCGCGTGCTGCCGATGATCATCTTCGTCACTTCCCTGATCGCGGTGCTGTACTACATCGGCGTGATGAAGTGGATCGTGCGCATCTTCGGCGCGCTGCTCTCGAAGCTGCTCGGCGTGAGCCGGATCGAGGGCTGCTCGGCGGTGGCCACCATCTTCCTCGGCCAGAGCGAGATGCCGGCCCTGGTCAAGCCCTTCGTGCGGCAGATGACGAGCGCCGAGATCTTCACCGTGATGGCCAGCGGCATGGCCTCGATCGCCGGCTCGGTGCTGGTCGGCTACGCCGGCCTCGGCGTGAAGATGGAATACCTGCTGGCGGCCTCGGTGATGGCGGTGCCCGGCGGCCTGCTGTTCGGCAAGCTGCTGTATCCGACCGACGAGCCCAGCCGGGTGGTGATCGAGGGCCTCGACTTCGACGAGAAGCGCGCCGCCAACGTGATCGAGGCGGCCGCCTCGGGCGCCTCGGTCGGCATGCGCATCGCCATGAACGTCGGCGCGATGCTGATCGCCTTCGTCGGCCTGATCGCGCTGATGAACGCGATCGTGAGCGGCATCGCCACCCTGGTCGGCTTTCCGCACCTCACCCTGCTCGGCATCCTCGGCGTGGTGTTCGCGCCGCTGGCCTGGCTGATCGGCGTGCCCTGGCACGACGCGGCGCTGGCCGGCAACTTCATCGGCGAGAAGCTGATCTTCAACGAGTTCGTCGCGTATGGCGATCTCTCGCCCTACCTGAAGGACAGCACCAAGGTGATGGCCGCCGGGCTGCAGGTGCTCGATCCGAAGACCATCGCGATCGTGTCCTTCGCTTTGTGCGGTTTCGCCAACTTCTCGTCGATCGCGATCCTCGCCGGCGGCTTCAGCGCGGTGGCGCCGGAGCGGCGCTCCGAGGTGGCCCGGCACGGGCTGCGCGCGCTGACCGCCGCGACGCTGTCGAACCTGATGAGCGCGGCGATCGCCGGCCTGTTCTTTTCCCTGCATTGACGAGCGAGATTCGCATGACGGTTCCCGTAGTCGACCATCGGACACGCAAGCAACCGGCGCAAGCCGCGTTGAAGGCGCTGCACCTGATCGAGCCGACCTCGTTGAACCACGACGACACGGACGATGGAGTCCGGGCGCCGGCCACGCTCGGCCACGGCCCCGGCAGCGCGCCGTCCCTCACTTATTGAAAGGAATCCGATATGTTTCTGCCCCAGGAATTCATCCGCAAGAAGCGCGATCGCCAGCCGCTGAGCCGCGAGGAGATCGCGGCCTTCGTCAGCGGCATCACCGACGGCAGCGTGACCGAGGGCCAGGTGGCCGCGTTCGCGATGGCGGTGTTCTTCAACGACCTGGCCGTCGACGAGCGCGTGGCCCTCACGCTCGCGCAGCGCGATTCCGGCCAGGTGCTCGAATGGCGCTCGCTGGCGCTCGACGGCCCGGTGATCGACAAGCATTCGACCGGCGGCGTGGGCGACGTGGTGTCCCTGATGCTCGGGCCGATGATCGCCGCCTGCGGCGGCTACGTGCCGATGATCTCGGGACGCGGGCTCGGCCACACCGGCGGCACGCTCGACAAGCTGAGCGCGATCCCCGGCTACGACGTCACGCCCGATCCGGAGCTGCTGCGCCGCACGGTGCGCGAGGTCGGCGTGGCCATCATCGGCCAGACCGCCCAGCTGGCGCCGGCCGACAAGCGCATCTACGCGATCCGCGACGTGACGGCGACGGTGGAATCGGTCGCCATGATCACCGCCTCGATCCTCTCCAAGAAGCTGGCGGCCGGGCTCGACGGGCTGGTGATGGACGTCAAGGTCGGCTCGGGCGCCTTCATGCCGAGCTTCGAGAAATCGGTCGAGCTGGCGCAGAGCATCGTCGATGTGGGCAACGGCGCCGGCATGAAGACCACCGCCGTGCTGACCGACATGAACCAGTCGCTGGCGCCCTGCGCCGGCAACGCGATCGAGGTGCTCTGCGCGATCGACTACCTGAGCGGCAAGTCGCGTCCGGCTCGGCTGCACGAGGTCACCATGGCGCTCACCGCCGAGATGCTGGTGACGGGCGGCCTGGCCGCCGACGAGGCGCAGGCGCGGGCCGCCTTGCAGCGCGCGCTCGATTCCGGCGCGGCGGCCGAGCGTTTCGCGACCATGGTGGCCGCGCTCGGCGGCCCGAAGGACCTGGTCGAGACGCCGACGCGATACCTGGCTGCCGCCGCGGTGAAGGTGCCGGTTCCGGCGCCGGCCGGCGGCGTGGTGCAGCGCGTCGATTGCCGCGGGCTCGGCCTGGCGGTGGTGGCGCTCGGCGGCGGCCGCACGCGCGCGGAAGACTCGATCGATTATTCGGTGGGCCTGTCGGATCTCGTCGAACTCGGGCAGCCGGTCGACGCGGGCGATCCGCTCGGCTACGTGCATGCGCGCGACCAAGCGGCCGCCGCGCGCGCGCTGGCCGAGGTGCAGCGCGCCTACACGCTCGGCGCCAGCGCCGAGCCGCTGCCGCCCACCATTCACCGGCTGGTCCGCTAAGTGACGCCGGGCAAGGAGCGAGCATCATGCGTGCGCTAGTTCTGGTTCTCGATTCGCTCGGCATCGGCGCGGCGCCCGATGCCGAACGCTTCGGCGACCAAGGTTCGAACACCTTCGGGCATATCGCCGAGCATTGCGCGGCCGGCCGCTGCGAGGGCGAGGCCGGCCGTGGCGGGCCGCTGCGCGTGCCGCATCTCGAGCAACTCGGCATCGGGCTGGCCGGCGCGCTGGCCGGTGGCGCGCTGCCGGCGGGCATGTCGTCGGCGCCGGCGCTGCTCGGTGCCTACGGCGCCGCGCGCGAGTGCTCCTCGGGCAAGGACACGCCGTCCGGCCACTGGGAGATGGCCGGCGTGCCGGTGCGCTTCGACTGGGGTTACTTCAGCGAACGCGAGGCCTCGTTCCCGCCGGCGCTGCTCGACGCGATCGTGCGGCGCGCCGGCCTGCCGGGCTACCTCGGCAACTGCCACGCCTCGGGCACCGACATCATCGCCTCGCTCGGTGCCGAGCACATCGCCACCGGCAAGCCGATCTTCTATACCTCGGCCGACTCGGTGTTCCAGATCGCCTGCCACGAAGGCAGCTTCGGCCTCGAGCGGCTCTATCGCCTCTGCGAGATCGCCCGCGAGGAGGTGGATGCCTACCACATCTGCCGCGTGATCGCGCGGCCCTTCGTCGGCGACGCGCCGGAAAACTTCGCGCGCACCGGCAATCGCCGCGACCTGGCGGTGCCGCCGCCGGCGCCCACCGTGCTCGACAAGCTCGCGCGCGCGGGCGGGCAGGTGATCGCGATCGGCAAGATCTCGGACATCTACGCCGGGATGGGCGTCACGCAAAAGATCAAGGCCAACGGCCTGGACGGCCTGTGGGACGCGACGCTGGCGGCCGCGCGCGAGGCACCCGACTTCAGCCTGGTGATGACGAACTTCGTCGACTTCGACCAGAACTTCGGGCACCGGCGCAAGGTGGCCGGTTATGCGGCGGCGCTCGAGTATTTCGACTCGCGGCTGCCGGAGCTGTACCCGCTGCTGCGCGAGGACGACGTGCTGATCCTGTCGGCCGACCACGGCTGCGACCCGACCTGGCCCGGCACCGATCACACGCGCGAGCACGTGCCGGTGCTGGTGTATGGAAAGCAGGTGGCGCCCGGCAGCCTCGGCGTGCGCGACAGCTTCGCCGACATCGGCCAGAGTCTCGCGTCGTGGTTCGGGCTGGACGCGTTCGAGGACGGCAAGTCTTTCCTGGCCGCGCCGCGAGCGGCCGGCGCCACGGCGCGATAGGCAGCTTATCGACAACACGAGGACATCGACATGGAACGGGATACATTGGTCGAACAGGCGAAGCTCGCGCGCGAGCGCGCCTATGCGCCGTATTCGAACTTCAAGGTGGGCGCCGCGCTGCAAACGCGCGACGGCACGGTCTTTCACGGCTGCAATGTCGAGAACGGCTCGTACGGCCTCTGCAATTGCGCGGAACGCACGGCGCTGTTCGCCGCGATCGCGGCCGGCCATCGCCCGGGCGATTTCGTGCGGCTGGCGGTGACGGGCGACACCGACGGGCCGATCGCGCCCTGCGGTGCCTGCCGACAGGTGATCCACGAGCTGGGCGGCGCGGACCTGGAGGTGGTGCTGAGCAACCTGAAGGGGCAGACGCAGGTGACCACGGCCGATGCCCTGTTGCCGGGCGCATTCCGGCTCTGAAGGGCGAGGCGGGCGCTATCGTTCGAGAATGCGCTGCAGCAGCGTGGCCAGGCGCGCCATGTCCTGCGCCTCGAAGCCCGCGAACAGCCGCTCATGCGCCTCGCGGAACGCCGCCGGTGTACCGGCGGCCACCGCCCGCCCACGCGCCGTCAGCACCAGCTCGACGACGCGCCGATCGATCGTGCCGCGTCGGCGTTGCAGGAAACCGTCGCGCACCAGCCGATCGACCATGCAGGTGATGGCCTTGGGATCGACCTCGCATTGACGCGAGATATCGGCGGCGCGGGCCAGCTCGGGCTGCCCGACCAGGTACAGCACGCGAGCCTGCTGCGCCGTCACCTGCAGGGCGTCCTGCGTGCATCGCGTGATGGCCTGGTGCAAGGCCAGGTCGGCACGCAGCAGCAGGCGGCCGAAGGCATGGGCCTCGTCGCTCGCGCGCGAGCCGATCGCGGTTCGAGGGGCGCGTGCCATCGCGAGTGCCGTGAACGCGCTCGCGACTCAATCCGCCGCCTCGAACGGGCGCAGCAGCAGGAAGGCGAGATCGACGACATGCTCGGCGCTCTGGCGCGGCGCGATGCTCGCCTGTTCCGCCAGGCTGCGAATGAAGAAGCCCATCAGGCTGGCGTGCGTGAAGGCCGCCAGTTGCGCGATATCCGCGTTGTCGGCGAGCTGTCCCTGCGCGTGCGCATCGGCCAGCGCATCGACGATGCGCTGCTCGGCGGCGCGGCGCCCCATATGCACCTTCTCCCAGAACTCCCGGGTCTCCTCCGATACTTCGCAGCGCGAATGGACGATGCTGTAGACGCGCCGCGCCACACCATTCGACAACACCAGCGCGAGATGGCGGACCAGGGCCGCCCGCAGTTGTTCGAGCGGGTCCGGCTCCGGCGCGTGCCAGGCGATCAGGAAGGGATCGACGGGCAGCCCCGCATGCTCGAGCATGGCCTCGAACAAGGCGGACTTGTTCCTGAAGTGCCCGTAGACGGCGCCGCGCGTGACGCCCGCCACGCCGGCGATATCGGCCAGCGAGGTATGCGACAGGCCTTGCCGCAGGAAGGCCTGGACCGCGGAGTCGAGGATCCTGGCACGCGTGTGCATGGCCTGCTCCTGCGTACGCCTCATCGAAGGCTCCCGGTTGTGCGATGACGATCTGAGCGTGACGGCCTGGCACGACGCTCGCGGCCGAGGTCCGGCCGCCGCCGCGCGCAGGGCTGACGGATCGCATCCGGCTGGCCGATACGGCCGCCCCGATCCGGCGCTCACAATCTAGCCAGCTTCCACGCACCGGGCTAGTGCCCGAATCCGGGGGATTGACCTCCATGCCGCGCAGTAATGTTTTCGACAGCCGCGCTTCGGTTTGTCGACAGCCGCGCGGCAAGGTCCAGGGCAACCTGCTGCTGGGTCGTCCTGAGCTTGTCCTGGATGTAGTCGACGAACAGCGTGGTGACGCGCCGGATGTACCGATGGCTGGGAAAAACGGCGCAGAGCTGGATGCTCGCCGACCGATGGTCGTCGAGGAGCGCGACCAGGCTTCCGGCATCGATGTCGGCTTGCGTGAAGACCTCGGGAAGCAGGGCGATGCCGAGCCCGTCGATGGCGGTCTTGCGGATCAGGTTGGGCGAACTGCTGAGAAAGCGGCCGCCCACCTCGACACGCGTGACGCCCTCGGGGCCGCTCAGGGACCAGACCTGGGTGCCCGGCTTGCGCGACAGCAGCAGGCAATCGTGCCGAGCCAGGTCCTCGGGCTTGCGCGGCACCCCGCGCGCGGCCAGGTAGGCCGGGGCGGCGACCAGCCGGCGCGGCGTCGAGGTGAGGACCCGGCGCACGTCGTTCTCCTCCAGCAGGGAATCGGGCCGCAGCGCCACGTCGACGGCATGCGTGACCAGGTCGGCGCGCGCGTCGTCGATCAGGAATTCCAGGTTGACCTGCGGATAGGTCGCCAGGAATTCGGTGATCCAGGCCACCGGGAAGATGTGGAAGAAATCGCCGGGCAGCGCGACGCGCAAGGGGCCGACCGGCGCCGTGTGGATATCGCTGGCCTCCTGGCTGGCCTGCACGATGTCGGCGACGTTCTGCGCGCATTGATCGTAGAAGGACTGGCCGACCGCGGTGAGCGTCAGCTTGCGCGTGGTGCGCAGGATCAGCGGGCTTTTCATCTTGCTTTCAAGCGCCTGGATATGCCGGCTGATGGTGTTCGCGGGCATGCCGAGACGGCGCGCGGCTTCGGCGAAGCTGCCGGCTCGTATCACTTCGACGAACAGGTAGATCTCGTTGAGGTCGATCATCGATTCCTCTCAATTTCGGACGACATCAATGCGAATAGCTCGTCTAGTGGGGTCAAAAAAAACGCTCTAAGCTGCGAGCCAGACAAGTTGATTAGACCACTATTCCCGGCTCGCCATCGCCCGATGCGAGGGCTTTTCGCGTGGCGCGGCGAGCTTCCTCATTTCTGGCGATTACGACGCGTGAGCCGGGAAACCAGGACAGGACGAGCCGCATGGCCCCAGCAGATCGACAAGACATGGATTCCGGCAAGCATGCATCGCTTAGCGATCCGAAAGTTTCTGTAATGGAGGCACGACGCGCGACGCGCTGGCTGGCGACGGCTGCCGTGGCCGTCGCGCTGAGCGCCTGCGCGGTGGGGCCGGACTACCGGAAGCCGACCATGGACCTGCCGCTGGCCTTCAAGGAAGGGGCCAACTGGCAGCGCGCCGAGGCGAACCCGCAAGCCTCGCTGTCGAGCCGTTGGTGGCTCGATTATCACGACGCCACGCTGACCGACCTGATCGAGCGCTCGCAGCGGGCCAACCAGTCGATCGCGCAGGCCGAGGCGGCCTACCGGCTCGCGCTGGCGACGGTGATGGCCGACCGCGCCAGCCTGTTCCCGACGGTGGGCGCGAACCTCTCGGGCACCCGCTCCGGCAGCGGGGCGAACGCGGCATCGAGCGGCAGTTCGCAGGCGGGCGTGAGCAACCTGGCTTCCACTTCGCTGACGGCGAGCTGGGAGCCCGATCTATGGGGCAGCGTGCGCCGCCAGATCGAGTCGAGCAAGGCCAGCGCGCAGGCCAGCGACGCGCAACTGGCGGGCGAGCGCCTGTCGATCGCGGCCAGCCTGGCCATCGATTACCTGGAGCTGCGCCAGGCCGACATGGATATCGACCTGCTGACCCAGCAGCGCCGCATCGACGAACGGATCCTCGAGATGACGCGCCGCGGTTTCGCGCTCGGCACCTCGTCCAACGACGACGTGCTCAACGCGCAGGACACGCTCGAACTGGTGATCGCCTCGCTGCAGTCGACGCGGATCACGCGCGAACAGGACGAGCACGCGATCGCGGTGCTGGTCGGCGTGGCGCCCGGCGGCTTCTCGATCGAGCCCAGGCCCGACTATGCGTTCGCGCTGCCGGCGGTGCCGCTGGCCCTGCCGTCGCAACTGCTGGAACGACGCTACGACGTCGTCAGCGCGGAGCGCACCGCGTCGGCGGCCAACGCCAAGATAGGTGTGGCCGAGGCGGCCTTTTTCCCGACGCTCACGCTCTCGGCCGAGGGCGGCTTCCAGCACAACACGCTGGCCAACCTGTTCACGGTGCCGAGCCGCTTCTGGACCCTGGGCCCCACGCTGGCCGCGACGATCTTCGACGGCGGCGCGCGCACGGCCGCCGTGCGCGAGGCGCGCGCGACCTATGACGAGGATGTCGCCAGCTATCGCCAGACGGTGCTGGGCGCGTTCCAGAACGTCGAGGACAGCCTGTCCTCGCTGAACCACCTGCAGGACCAGGCCCGTTCGTATGCGGGCATCTACCGCCGCAACCAGCAGTTGTTCGACAGCGCGAGCGCGCAGCAGCGCATCGGCACGGCCAGCGAGCAGGACCTGCTGACCCAGCAGCTCACGCTGATCCAGGCGCGGCAGAACCTGGAGGACACGCGTGCCTTGCTGTCGCAAAGCAGCGTCAGCCTGATCCGCAACCTCGGCGGCGGCTGGCAATGGGACGACGCGCACGAAACGGACGACGCGCACGGCATGCAGCTGGGTTCGTCGACGCGCCCCAAGCCGGCGGGTGCCGCCTCGACCGGCCTCGAATGAGCGGCGGCGCGGGTCGCGCAGTCGACCGATCCGCTCGCGAGCCCGACTCCCGCGCTTTCTCCATCCGGCGGCGACGGCTTCATCGCGCCGCGCGGGTTTTCCATTTCACGAATTCGGTGTGGTGTGACATGAATCGATCTTTCCTGGGTGCATCGCTGCTGTCCACGGGTTTGCTGGCGCTGGCCGGATGCGGCAAGAGCGGGCCGCCGCCCGCGCCGCCGCCGGTGGTGGCCACCGTCACGGCGCAGCCGCGGGACGTGCCCTTGACGCGCGACCTGGTGGGCCGCCTGTCGGCCTATTACAGCGCGAACGTGACGGCCCGCGTGTCGGGCGTGCTGCTCAAGCGCAGCTATGCCGAGGGCAGCGAGGTGAAGGCCGGGCAGACGCTGTTCGAGATCGACCCGAGCTACTACAAGACCGTGCTCGACAACAGCCTCGCCACGCTGGCGGAGGACCAGGCGACCTACGTCAACGATCGCATCACGGCCGAGCGCGACCATCAGCTGCTGCCGGTCGGATCGGTGTCGCAACAGACCGTCGACAACGCCGATGCGGCCGAGCGCAGCGCGGCCGCCAAGGTGCAGGCGGACCGGGCCTCGGTGGAAAGCGCCCGCGTGAACCTGGGCTACACCAAGGTCACCTCGCCGATCACCGGCATCGCGGGCGAGCAGCAGGTGACCGCCGGCACCGTGGTGGGCAGCGGCGTGTCCGACGCCGGCGCGAGCGGCACGCTGCTGGCCACCGTGCAGCAGATCGATCCGCTCTACGTCAACTTCACCCTCAGCGCGGCCGACCTGGTGACGCTGCGCCAGGCGCAGGGCGCGGGCCACGTCGCGCTCGCGGGGCAGGCCGACACCGCCGTCAGCGTCACGCTGCCGAACGGCAGCACCTACGAGCAGGCGGGCGCGCTCGACTTCTCCGATGCCCAGGTGAACGCGACCACCGGCGCGGTCAACCTGCGCGCGCGCATCCCGAACCCGCAGCACCAGTTGCTGCCCGGCATGTTCGTCACCCTGAAGGCCGACTTCGGCCGCCGCAACGGCGTGTTCCTGATCCCGCAGCAGGCGATCCAGCGCGACGTGGTGGGTGCCTACGCGATGGTGGTGGCCGGCGGCAAGGCGCAGCGCCGCAACGTGGAGGCGAGCGCCAGCTATGGCAACGACTGGATCGTCACCAGCGGGCTGGCTGCCGGCGACGAGGTGATCGTCACCGGGCTGCAGGGCGCGCGCGAGGGCGTGACCGTCAAGGCCGGCCCCTGGCAGGCGCCGGCCGCGGCCCAGGGCGCCGCATCCGCGCCGCACGCCGGCCAGGCATCCTGAGGAGAACGATCCATGCCGCGCTTCTTTATCGATCGTCCCGTGTTCGCCTGGGTGATCCCGATCCTGATCTGCCTGATCGGCACCATCTCGCTGCTGAAGATGGGTATCGACTCCTATCCCGACATCGCGCCGCCGCAGGTGACGGTGACCGCCACCTATCCCGGCGCGAATGCCGCCACGCTCGAATCCACCGTCACCCAGGTGATCGAGCAGCAGCTCACCGGCATCGACAACCTGCTGTATTTCAGCTCGGCGTCGAACGGCAACGGCCAGGCCACCATCACGCTGAGCTTCGCCACCGGCACCAATGCCGACATCGCCGAGGTGCAGGTGCAGAACAAGGTCGCGCTCGCCGAGCCGCTGCTGCCCACCGAGGTGACGCAGCAGGGCCTGCAGGTGGCCAAGGCGAGCCCGGACATCCTGATGTTCCTGAGTCTGCAATCGAGCAACCCCGACATCGACGCGGCCCGCCTGAGCGACGTGATCGCCTCGCAGATCCAGCCGGTGATCGCGCGTATCAACGGGGTGGGCAATACCTTCATGCTCGGCGCCGAGTACGCGATGCGCATCTGGCTCGACCCGGACAAGCTGCAGGCCTATGGGCTGTCGACCACCCAGGTGCAGAACGCGGTCAGCGCGCAGAACGCGCAGTTCGCGACCGGTTCGGTGGGCGCCGACCCGGCCGTCAAGGGGCAGACGTTCACGGCGACGGTGTCGGGCGACACGCTGTTCTCCTCGCTGCAGCAGTTCCGCGACATCATCCTGCTGTCGAAGAACGACGGCACGGTGGTGCGCCTGGGCGACGTGGCGCGCATCACCTTCGGCGCGCAGACCTATGGCACCTCGGCCATCTACCAGGGCAAGCCGGCGGGCGGCCTGGGCATCTACCTGCTGCCCGGCGCCAACGCGCTGGCGGTGGCCAAGGCGGTCAAGGCCGAGATGGCGGTGCTCGCCAAGGACCTGCCCAACGGCGTCACCTGGGACGTGCCCTACGACACCACGCCCTTCATCACGGCCTCGATCCTCGACGTGGTCAAGACCCTGGTGGAAGCGATCGTGCTGGTGTTCTTCGTGATGCTGATCTTCCTGCAGAACATCCGCGCCACCATCATCCCGACCCTGGTGATCCCGGTGGCGCTGCTGGGCACCTTCATCGGCCTGTCGGCCCTGCATTTCTCGATCAACCAGCTGACCCTGTTCGGCATGGTGCTGGCGATCGGCATCGTGGTGGACGACGCGATCGTGGTGATCGAGAACGTCGAGCGCATCATGCGCGAGGAGGGGCTGGACCCACGCGCGGCCACCCGCAAGGCGATGGGGCAGATCACCGGCGCCATCATCGCGATCACCGTGGTGCTGGCCGCGGTGTTCGTGCCCTCGGCCCTGCAACCGGGCGCCACCGGCATCATCTACGCGCAGTTCGCGCTGACCATCGCCGTGTCGATGGCCTTCTCGGCCTTTCTCGCGATGTCGTTCACGCCCTCGCTGTGCGCCACCATCCTGAAGCATGACCGGCACGGCGAGCCGAACCTCGTGTTCCGCCGCTTCGAGTCGGGCTTCAACCGGCTCAGCGAGACCTACATCGGCCAAGTGGCGCGCGCGGTGCGCCATGTGCCGCGCTGGATGGTGGCCTTCGTCGCCGTCAGCGTGCTGGCCGGCTTCCTCTACACGCGGCTGCCGACCTCGTTCGTGCCCGACGAGGACCAGGGTTTCGTGCTCGCGCTGGTCAACCTGCCGCCCGGCTCGACGCTGCAGAACACCGACCGGGTCATGAAGGAGGTGCGCGAGCGCTTGAAGCACAGCGCGATCGGCAAGGATATCGACGACGTGTTCGGCATCGAGGGCTTCAGCTTCGTCGGCAGCAGCGAGAACGTCGGCATGGCCTTCATCAAGCTCACCGACTGGGGCCAGCGCTCGGAGACGGCCATGCAGCTGATCCCGAAGGCGAACGGGATCCTGCACGGCATCAACGACGCGCAGATCTTCGTGGTGAACCTGCCGACCATCCGCGGCCTGAGCCAGTTCGGCGGCGTCGACATGTACCTGCAGGCGCGCGCCGGGCAGTCCCGCGCGCAGCTCGGGCAGGCCGAGGGCATGCTGCTCGGCGCGGCCGCGAAGAGCGCGGTGCTGTACGGCATCCGGCCGAACTCGCTGCCCGAGGCGCCGCAGCTCAAGCTCTCGGTGGATCGTGTGCAGGCCGAATCGATGGGGCTGTCGCTGTCCGACGTCTACAACACCATCCAGATGGAGCTGGCGCCGTTCTACGTGAACCAGTTCACCTACGCGGGCCGCGTCAAGCGCGTCTACCTGGAGGCGGATGCGCCGTTCCGCATGAGCCTCGATGCGCTGGGCCATTTCTACACGCCGACCAATGCGAGCGCCTCCACCACCAGCGGCAGCACCGCCTCGGCCTCGGCCTCGAGTTCGGGCACGGTCAGCACCTCCACCGCGCCGGTCGATCCGTCCTCCAGCAACGCGGCGATCAGCCCGTACAACATGGTGCCGCTGTCGAGCGTGATCCACTCGGGCTGGAGCGTCGGCCCGCAGGCGCTGCCGCGCTACAACGGCTATTCCGCGGTCGAGATCGTCGGCAACGCCGCGCCGGGCTATTCGACCGGCCAGGCCATGCAGGCGCTGCAGCAGATCGTCGACAAGTCGCTGCCGCCGGGATTCGCCGCCGACTGGACCGGGCAGTCGTACCAGGAAATCATCGCCGGCGATTCGGCCACGCAGTTGATGCTGCTGTCGGTGGTGGTGGTGTTCCTGTGCCTGGCGGCGCTCTACGAGAGCTGGTCGGTGCCGGTCTCGGTGCTGCTGGTGGTGCCGCTCGGCCTGCTGGGGATGCTCTCGTTCTGCCTGCTGACGAATACGCCGAACGACATCTACTTCAAGATCGGCATGGTCACGGTGATCGGGCTGGCCGCGAAGAACGCGATCCTGATCGTGGAATTCGCGATCGAGGGGCAGGCCGAAGGCCTGACGCTGTACGACGCGGTGCTGCGCGCCGCGCGATTGCGGCTGCGGCCGATCCTGATGACCTCGATGGCCTTCATCCTCGGCGTGCTGCCGCTGGTGCTGTCCAGCGGGGCGGGCTCGACCTCGCGGCACGAGATCGGCATCGGCGTGATCGGCGGGATGCTGTTCGCCACGGCGCTGGGCGTGCTGCTGATCCCGGTGTTCTACGTGGCGGTGCGCCGGATGCTGGGCGACAAGCTCGACGAGGTGACCCACAAGCTGCGCCGACCGGACCCGGCGGATGGGGCCGAGGCCCGTTCCTGAGCGAGCCGCTTGCGATGCATTCCGGGACGATTCGCTTCATCGTCGACGGGATGCATCGCATCGATCTGGTTTCATGCTGGAGCCATGAAGCCGATCTGAATTGGTTAATAAGAAATAGAGTAAATAAGTGATCTGGAAAATAAATAAAATAAAATCCTGTCTCGGTAATAAATTCAATTTCCATTGATTGATCGACGCCCGTTCCGCGCCGATTTTACCTGGAGACCATCGCGCAATCATGTAACTACTTAACATGCCGAGCGTCCGATGGATAGGGCGGTCTGTAGTTTGTGAAGCAACTACATACACGCAGTTTCGAAGCCCGGTGCGAAACCGATCGATGAAAATCCGGAAAACCTGATATTCCTGTCAGCTTTCCGATTCCGGATAATCTTCAATAATGAAATGCCGCCATCGAATTCGATGGACGTGCGAAAAAAATCAAGAGGATCCGCGATTTCCATCCCTCTCCCATCGATCAGGAATACAAGAAATGAATATCAAAATGAAGAGAAAAAGTCTGGCGCTCCCGGCCCTGGTGCTGAACGCGGCGGCGGCCCTGCTGCTGTCGACGGCCGCCCCGCACGCGGCGATGGCCGCCGCGGCCTGGGCGCCGGATACCTTCTACGCCGCCGGCACCATCGTGACCTACAACGGCAGCGACTACCAGGCGACCGTCAACCAGACCGACTACACCGGCACCGGCTGGAACCCGACCGTGGCCTCGCTGTGGACGCTGGTCTCGGGCTCCGGCCCGGGCAACGGTGGGGGCGGCGGCACGGGGCCGGGCAACGGCGGCGGCAGCGGACCGGGAACGGGCTCGCCCACGGGCACGGCGGCCGGCTTCATCTACGGCCCGTACAAGGACACCTCGATCTCGCTGAACTGGAACACCAACACCATCTCCACCAACGTGACCGGCTCGCTCAAGCCGATCGCCTCGGCGCTGCCTACGGGCACCCACACGCTCACGCTGGCCTTCGCCAACGGTGAATGCGGCAGCGAGAACTGGGGCGGCGTGGCCGGCAATACGCTGGCTTCCGTCAACGTGCCGCTGCTGTCGGCCGCCAACGTCAACTACATCCTGTCGACCGGCGGCGCGGCGGGCGTCTTCACCTGCGGCACCGATGCGGGCATGACGACGTTCATCAACCGCTACGCGTCCAAGAACCTGGTCGGCATCGATTTCGATATCGAAGGGGGCCAGTCGCAGGCCGTGATCAACAGCCTGGTGCAGCGTGCCGCCAACGCCCAGCAGCAGTTCCCGAACCTGCGCTTCAGCTTCACGCTGCAGACCGTGGCCCCGGCCCCGAACGGCGCCACCCAGGCCACGTCCTGGGGCGCCAGCGCGCCGGACAGCTTCAACGTGCTCGGCGACTGGGTGATGCAGGCGATCAAGAGCTCGAACCTGAAGAACTACACCATCGACCTGATGACGATGGATTACGGTTCGGCCCTGCCGGGCAATTGCGTGCTGGTGGGCGGCGCCTGCCAGATGGGGCAGTCGGCCATCCAGGCGGCCATGAACCTGCATGATCACTGGGGCGTGCCGTACAGCCAGATCGAGATCACGCCGATGATCGGCGGCAACGATTCGGCCGGCGAGAGCTTCACGCTCTCCGATGCCGACGCGGTGTCGGCCTTCGTGATCAAGAACGGCCTGGCCGGCCTGCATTTCTGGTCCTTCGACCGCGATGCCGATTGCGCGCCGGGTACCGCCTCGCCGACCTGCAACACCATCGGCGGCGTCGGCACGCTCGGCTACAGCCTGCGCTTCGCCAAGGATCTCGGGCAGTAATGCGGTGATCCCGATGCCGGGGCCGATGGCGGCCCCGGCGTGACGCCGGCGGCCCTCGCATCGCGGGGCCGCCGTTTCCTCATCGTTGAAACGGCATCGCGGCCGGACGCGAGGTGGCCGCGTCATGAGGTGAGATCATGAAAACCAGACTGATTCCCTTCGTCTCGGCCGTGATGGCCTGGGCGACACTCGGCGCGACCGCGTCGATCGCGGCCACGCCGGGCGATTCGCCCGGCGCGCCGGCCGCCGCGGTGGCGCGGCCCGCGAATTCGCTCAATGTCGCCGATTACGGCGCGATCGGCGACGGCAGGAGCGACTGCACGCAGGCCATGCAGAACGCCTTCAACACGGCGGCCTCGCAGCACCGCGCGGCCTATATTCCGGCCGGCACCTACCTGCACAGCGCGGTCCTCACGCTCGGCGGCGTGACGGTGACGGGCGCCGGCGCCCAGACCATCCTGGTGGCGAGCAATCCGGACCAGGAGGCGCTCCAGCTCACCGGCAACGCGATGCTCTCCAATCTCGTGACTTCCACGCGCGCGCCCAACCGCAGTTCGCAGCCCCTGGCGGCCGCGATCGACGTGACCGGCGCGAACAACCGGGTCGAGCACGTCACCACGCTCGGCGCGGCATCGAACGGCATCCGCCTGGACGGCGCGAGCGGTGCGCAGATCGTCAGGAACCTGGTGGAAGGCAGCAATGCCGATGGCATCGCGCTGATGAACGGCTCGCTGAACAACACGGTCGACAGCAACGAGGTCTACCAGGCCGGCGACGATTCCTACTCGGACGACTCCTACACCTTCGACAGCCGGCAGGATTCCGGCAATCTATTCACGCACGACTACGCGCTGGCGAATGCCTATGGGCGGGGTTTCGCGCTGATGGGCCCGACCGGCGACACGATCCGGAACTCGGTGACGGACGGCTCGCAATGGATGGGCATCGTGGCCGGCACCGATTCGAACAGCCGGACTATGAACGGCTCGAACGACACGATCGCCGACAACCTGATCCTCAATGCCAAGGGCGACGCCGTCGCGGTGATGAGTGCCGGCGGCGCGCTGAGCCAGGGCGGCGCCGGGATGCGGATCTCGGGCAACGTTACGAGCGGCTCGGCGGCGTCGGTGCTCGGGTTCACGCCGGCCACCAACCTGGTCGACCGCAGCACGATCAGCAATTACCAGCCGGGCACCGGCGACGGTTCGCACAACGGCGGCGGCTGAGCGCGGCGCATCGTGCCGCGGCCCGGCTTCAGTCGCCGGCCGGCCGCGGCACCGCGCCGAACACCGTGCCGCGCGAGAGCGCGACGAGGATCTCGCGGGCGTAGTCGACCGAGGGCAGGGCGCGGCCGAAGTAGGCATCGAGCCCATGGGGATTGCGGCACCACAGGCCTTCGTCGTCGATATGGACGAAGGTGTGTGCGCATGCATCGATGCTGCGCTCGGCGGCCAGGAGGCGGACGAACTCGTGTGGATCGATGGGCTGGCTGGCGTTCAAGCGTTCGTCCCTTGCGGTTCGCTTCGGCGGATGGCCGGTACCCGCGCGAGGCGCGGCGGGCGCGGAAGAAAAATGTTGCGCGCATCGCGGCCCTCGCGGGCGTGAATGGGCGCAACGAGACCGCCTGATTCCGAGGATGGAAGCGTCAGAGCACACAGGCGGGACGCGAGCGAGAGGGTCTCGCGTCGAAACCGGGGACGGCGGCGCACCGGGCTGCCTTCGCGCCTCGACATGCCGGCCGGGCCAGGGATGGCGAGGGCAGGGAGCGACGAAGACGGTTCGGCCACGGGCGTTTCTCACACGTCGAAAGGGGGGCATGCCGGCGCGACGACCGGGGCGCGACGCAACGCGCCGGCGAGGCACCGCCGACGGTATCGCAATCGCTTGCAAGCGGAGGATTCTAGGCGCCCCGGATGCGGAGGTTCAACCCGCTTGAACCTCCGGCGAGGAAATGCTAGGCGCGATTATTGACGATTCAGGTGCGAGGCATCGAGCGCGCCCCAGGTGCCGGAACCGTCGCTGGGCCCCTCGCTCGACAGGTGCCCGGGCTCCCAGCCCGGCAGGCCCGCGGCCAGGCATTCCTGG
Source organism: Burkholderia sp. Cy-637 (assembly GCF_011753175.1). Taxonomy (NCBI): domain Bacteria; kingdom Pseudomonadati; phylum Pseudomonadota; class Betaproteobacteria; order Burkholderiales; family Burkholderiaceae; genus Burkholderia; species Burkholderia sp. Cy-637. The sequence goes on from NZ_VWWC01000012.1 coordinate 59,176, forward strand.
CGCGTGGCCACGCTGGCGGTGTGATGCACGTCCACGCGCCGCATCACGTAGGCCGCGGAGCCGCCGCGCGGCTGGAAATAATGGCGGGCCGCCTCGGGATCCTTGAAGATCTGCGCGCGGTCGATGCCCGACGGGTTCAGTTGCGACCAGAATTGCGCGCCGTATTCCTCGCGCAGGAAGATGCCGTAGGTCTCGCTATAGACGATGTAGGCCACCTTGCGCTCGCCGATCGCCATCAGCAGGTTGTGCTTCTCGGCTTCGCGCACGGCCTCGCCGATCCGCGAGACCGAGAATTTCGCGCGGATCGCGGGCAGCAGCCGGTCGCGCAGCACCGTGTTGCCGATCTCGAGCGTGTCGGCGATCAGCTCGAGCGGGAATTGCCGCGACAGGCCGCTGAGCACGCGCAGCTCCTGCGAGCTCAGCCCAAGTTCGATGATCTTGTCCGATCGCGCGCGGCTTTCATACCACTCGAAGATCTCGCGCGAGAGCGTGCGGAACAGGGCGACGTTCCTGCGCAGCGGTGCCTCGCCCTCCTGCGAGGGCAGCGTGTCGTTGGCCACGTAGAGCACGCCGAAGCGTCGCGAGCGAGGTTCGTGGGCCGGCGCGGCCAGCCAGCTCTTCATGCCGTTCCCGCGCGCGAACTCGGCCATTTCACGCCAACTGCCGCCGAGGTTCTCGATCAGCCCGACATCGGAGGAAAAGCACACGCGCTGGGTTTTCCGCGCGTGGATCAGGAAGGGATCGGTCGAATACCAGCGGCGATGCACGTAGGTCTGCATGGCCTTCCCGAAGGCCGGCGAGAGGATGATGATTCGATACGCGCGGATTTCGCCTTCGTCGTCGGTGTCGACCAGGAAGTAGAACGCGGTGCTTGCCTTCAGCGCCAGGATGATGCTCCAGGCCTGCCTGGCGAGCCGGGCCTCGTCGGGCAGGTAGGCGATCTCGCCGATCGCCGACAGCGCGTCCGGCACGCTCGGGGCGGCTGCCGCGTCGGCCCGCTCCGACATGTCGAGCGCGATGTCGGCGATCCGCGGCCCCACCACGTGCTCGATGGCGGCGGCATGCGGATCGGCGCGCAGGAAGTCGAGCAAGGGCGCGCCGCCGGCGCAGATCGCCTGGGTCACGCGGAATTCGCTGCCGCCCGCGCCCGACATCAGCATGTCCCGTTCGACGAGGGTCCCGCCGTCCTGTTCGCGGAAGCGATAGGTAAAGGAATCGGCGCCGATCCTGAACGTGTTTTCAGCCATCTCTGCCTCGGAACCGCTTCATTTCAATTCGTAATCCGCGCGTGATTGCCGGCTCGCCGCGCGGGGCGATGCGCATGGTAACGCGATTGCGGCGCGCGAATCGGCCGGCAATGAAGGGGCTGGCGAGGGAGATGGGTTTCGAACAGGGAGAGGCTCGGGCGGGACGATGCGGCTGGACTGATCCAGGGCGCGCGGCGGCGGGCGCCGCCGGCGAATCAGCGCGCTTCGCCTTCCCGCCCGAGGCTGGTGAAGCTGGTATAGGCGCGCACGATGTCCTGCGGCTGCGTATCGTGGTCGGCGCTGAGGAACAGGCCGCGATAACCGCAGTAGATCTGCTTGCGCAGACGGCGCGCCAGTTCGACGATCGCCACCGCCACCTCGTGCAGGCCGACGGAAGCCGCCGCGGTGGTGATCACGTTGCCGTGCCGGTCGTGGGACAGCACCGCGAGGCTCAATTCGGCGGCGACGGGTTCGCCCGAATCATGCCGGCTCCATCCCATCACGGGCGTGCAACCGCCGCCCGGGCGACGAGACGGGAGCGGGGCGAGCTTGCCTGCCTCGGAATGCATGTTCTCCACGTGAGTCGGTCAATTCGTGATGGAAGGGGTGACGATGAAGGCAGATCGCAATGTCTTGCCCGAACGCACGAGGCGTCCTTCGCTGGGAGCATAGACGCTCGACCCGGTTTCGGGAGCTGTCATTAAATGCAGGGTGGATGCTTATTTTTCGGCGGGCGCGAAACAACTTCGGCTCGTCGTTCATGCCTTCCCGGTGTGCTTCGGGCGGGGGCGGGATTCACCCGTGCATCGCATGCCGGCGTCAGGCCTGGAAGCCAAAATGATACGCGGCCACGAAGCCGCGCGAGCATGAAAGATCTTGAAGAATCGTCAAGCCGACCAGCATGCCTGGATTCGGTTTTTACGAAGTGTCGTGACAATAATCTCTGCTTTTTCCGATATCCGGATTCGCCGACACTGATGCCTCACTCACGAGGCGGCATCCACCGCAAAGGAATCGGCAGCATGAGAAGCTATCCCCGCAACAGCCCCCAGGCGGCAGCCCGCATCGTGGCGCTGGTGCTGATAGCGGACGGTCATATCGATCGTCGCGAGGAACAGGTGATCGAGACGCTGGGCATTGCCCGCAAGCTCGGGCTCGGCGCGGCCGAATTCGAGTGCATCGTGCAGGCCTTGTGCGAGGACCAGGCGCTCGGCCAGGCTTCGTCCGGCACCCTCTCGGCCGTTCTCGACCCGGCCTCGCTCAAGCCGCTGCTCGCCGAAATCGACGATCCCAAGCTGCGCAAGCGGACCATCGAGCAGTGCCTGGCGGTGGCCTCGGCCGATCGACACCTGGCGGATGCCGAGATCGTGGTGCTGGCGGCGATCCTCGACGCCTGGACGCCGCGCCCGCATTGAGGCCGACGGGGTGGCACGCGTCGATGGCGCGCCGGGCTCAGGCCGGGCGCGAGGTCTCGGCGACCCGGGCCCGGCGCGCGCGCCATTCCGCGAGCTGCCAGACCGCCAGCCCCGGCAAGTAGAACAGCAGGTCGCGCAGGCGTCGCGCGCCGGCCAGCGCGAGGCACAGGGCGGGATCGAGGCCGAACAGGCCGCCGATCACCACGAAGCCGCCTTCCTGGATGCCGATCCCGGCCGGCACCAGGAAGGCCATGCTGCTGAGGAACTGGATCAGCGCCTCGATCGCCATCGCGTCGACGAAGCCGGCCTGGGCGCCGAGCGCATGCAGGGCGAGCCAGATCTCCAGCGAAAACCCCATGAATTGCAGGGTCTGCCAGATCAGCAGGTAGCGCAGCACCATGCCGGTATTGCGCCACAGCAGCATCACGGCGAGATCGATGCGCGCGGCCGAGGCGCCGATGCGCTCGACGAAGCCGCCGCTGGTGACGCGATTGAGCATGCCCGCCAAGCGCCGGAAGGGCCGCGCGTGCTGCACGGCCGCGAACAGGGCCAGCACCGGCACCGCGAGGGCCAGCCCGGCGAGGATCTGCCGGAACGTGTCGCCGCTGCCCGCGCCGTTGCCGTGCAGCAGCCAGGCGCAGGCGAGCAGGGCGAACGCCAGCTGGCTGATCAGGGTGAGCTGCATGTCCACCACCAGGCTGGCGATGGCGGCGCTCGGGCCGATCCGCAGCCCGCGCAGCAGCCGGAACGACACCACCTCGCCGCCGATCCGCGCCACCGGCAGCAGCCCGTTGATCGATTCGCGGATCAGCACCAGTTTCAGCATGGTGGCGAGCGGCGGGCGGCGCGTGGGACGCAGCAGCAGGCGCCAGTCGGCGGCGTTGGCGAGCATCGGCAGGCCATGCGCGGCCGCGGCGATCAGCAGGCCGCCGCCGGCCTCGCGCAACAAGGCCAGGATCGCCTCGGGCCGGTCGCGGCAGATCAGCCAGACGGCGATGGCGAGCCCCAGGGCCGCGGCGACGGCGCCGATCGATTTCATCTCAGCGCGGCCTCGCGGCGCCGATCCGAGCCGGCGCGGCGACCTGGCGGCAAGCGCAACGCGCGCTCACTCGTCCAAGCGCGGCGAGAGGCGGCCGCCCGGATCGACGCGAAAGCGCCGGCCGCGCCAGACCACGTCGCTCAGGCCGAAGCTCGCGACGTAGATCAGGAATTGCATCAGGTCGTAGAGCGGCAGGCAGGCCCAGTCGCTGAAGGGCTGGCCGAACACGCGATCGACGCGCCACTTGAGCATCCAGCGCGAGAGCAGGGCCGCGCCGGCCAGCAGCCAGGCGTGCTCGCTGCCGCCCGAGGCGAGCACGGCGAGCAGTGCGAAGGGCAGCGGATGCATCAGCGCGGCGCCGAGATGGCCGAGCGGATCGGCGGCGCGGATGGTGCGGCTCCAGCGCGATTCGTGCGTGAAGTAGATGCGCGAGCTCGCCTCGACGCAGGCGTGGTCGACCAGCAGCGGCGGGATCGCGACCAGCGCGCCGGTGGCGCGCACCGCCTCGCCGATCGCGTGGTCCTCGGCGAGATGATGGACGTAGTGGCCGAGGCCGCCGATCCGGTTCAAGGTGGCGCGATCGATCGCGATGGTCTGGCCGAAGCAGGGGCGCGCGAGCCCGGTGGCCAGCCCGATCACCACGCCGGGAAAGAAGGCGTAGTTGGTCGAGGCGGCCGAGGCGCGCGGCCAGAAGCCGGGCGCGCTCACGCCGCGATAGGCGCTGGTGACGAGCCCGACGCCGGGCAACTGCAGCGTGCCGACCACGATGCCCAGGTAGTCGCGTCCGACCCGCACGTCGCTGTCGGCGAAGCAGAGCAGGTCGTGGCGAGCCTGCTCCAGCATGTTGACCAGGTTGGATATCTTGCGGTTGGGGCCGTACAGGCGCGCGTCGACGACGGTGGCGATATCGGCCGACGGATAGCGCGCACGCAATTCGGCGATGGCATGCAGCGCCGGATCCTCGGCATCCTGCACGCCGAACACGTATTGGATCGGGCCGGGATAATCCTGTTCGAGGAAGCTGGCGAGATGCTCGACGAGCCGCCATTCGTCGCCATGCAGCGGCTTCATCAGCGTGACGGGCGGGAAGTCGGCCGGCGCCGCGCGCGGCCGTGCCAGGAAGCGGCCGACCAGCGAGGCGGACAACAGCGTGTAGGCGACGCCGAAGGCGGCGCAGGCGGAGACCAGATCGACCACGATCCGCTGCACCTCGGCGGCCGGCACCCGGTGCGCGGCGATCAAGGCGGTCATCGTGACCAGTGCGATCAGCGCGACCGGCATCGCGTGGGAAATCCGCCGCAGCGCGGCGGCGCGCAGGGTGTTGAGCGATTCGCGCTCCAGCATGGCGGCTCAGGCCTCGTGCGCGCGCAGGAATCGGAAGAACTCGACGCCTTCGCGCAGGCGCCGCTTCATCATCTCCCAGCTGCCCAGCATCTCGCGCACGATCTCCCAGATCTTCGCGGGCCGGAAATAGAAGGCCCGATAGAAGTGCTCGAGCTCGTGATAGATGTCTTCCTTCGACAGGTGCGGATAACCGATCGCGGCGAGCTGCACGCCTGCCTTGCTGACCAGGTTGATGGTCTTGTTCTCCTCCAGCCAGCCGTTCTCGATCGCCTGCTCGTAGAGCCGCGTGCCCGGGTAAGGCGCCGCCAGCGAAACCTGGATCGTGTGCGGATTGATTTCCTTCGCGTATTCGATGGTCTTCCGAATGGTGTCCCTGGTCTCGCCGGGCAGGCCCAGGATGAAGGTGCCGTGGATCTTGATGCCGAGCTTCCTGCAGTCCTCGTTGAAGCGGCGCGCGATATCGGTGCGCAAGCCCTTCTTGATGTTCAGCAGGATCTGGTCGTCGCCCGATTCGTAGCCCACCAGCAGCAGGCGCAGCCCGTTCTCCTTCATGATCTTCAGCGTCGCGTACGGCACGTTCGCCTTGGCATTGCAGGACCAGGTCACGCCGAGCTTGCCGAGCCCGCGCGCGATCTCCTCGACGCGCGGCTTGAAGTCGGTGAAGGTGTCGTCGTCGAACATGATCTCCTTCACTTCCGGCATGTTGTCGCGAATCCACTTCACCTCGGCCAGCACGTTCTCGACCGAGCGCACGCGGTAGCGATGGCCGCCTACCGTCTGCGGCCACAGGCAGAAGGTGCACTTCGAGCGGCAGCCGCGGCCGGTGTAGATCGACACATAGGGGTAGTTCAGGTAGCCGATGAAGTAGTTGTCGATCTTCAGGTCGCGCTGGTACACCGGCGCCACGAACGGCAGCGCATCCATGTCCTCGATCATCGGGCGCGCGCCGTTGTGCTCGATCGCGCCGTCGGCAGCGCGGTAGCTCAGGCCGAGGATGTCGGCGAAGGGCTTGCGTTCGGCCACGTCGCGGCAGGTGTAGTCGAATTCCTCGCGGCAGACGAAGTCGATCGCGTTGGACGCCACCAGCGAGTTGTGCGGATCGACGGCCACCTTGGCGCCGACCATGCCGATCAGCATCGAGGGCTTGCGCTGCTTGAGGTCTTGCGCGAAGGCCGCGTCGGTCGGGAACGAGGGCGTGCTGGTGTGGATGATCACCAGCTCGTAGTCGGCGGCGATCTCCAGCGTCTGCGCCACCGACAAATCGTCGGCGGGCGCGTCGAGCACGCGGCTGCCGGGCACCAGGGCGGCGGGCTGGGCCAGCCAGGTGGGATACCAGAACGAGCGGATCTCGCGCTTGGCCTGGTAGCGCGAGCCGGCGCCGCCGTCGAAGCCGTCATAGGACGGCGCCTGCAGGAACAGCGTCTTCAGGACAGGCACCTCGGTTTGCGCGCCGGATACGGCGAGCGGGGCATGGCTGGCTACGGTCGGGGCTTGGGACATGGCTGGCGTTCGCTGTCGTGGGTGGCGCGATATCGAAGCATCGCGTGGATACCGCGTTTCGTTCGCGATCCTACGAAGGCGAACCTGAAGACAAGCTTAAGGTCGCTTGATGACAGCTGTTCCAGCCAGAATCCTTGTCGCCGGGTTACGAAGCGCGAGTCGACGTCGGATCGATGTAATGAAATATTCACGCATTCGAAATGCGGATGCGTTTCGTCCGTGCTCGATACCGGATCCTAGACGGCTACCCGGCTGCCCGGCTGGATCGCTCGGGCAGCCGCTCGCATCAGGGCGCGTCGAGGAAGTCGATCACGGCCTGGTTCAGCGGTGCCGCGCATTCCTCCGGCAGCCAGTGGCCGCAATCGGGCAGCACGCGGCCGCTGACTTGCGTCGCGTAGCGGCGCAACTGGTCGGCCTCGAACTGGCCGAGTCCGCCATGGCCGCCGCCGCCGATCGCCAGCATCGGCATCGTCAGCTTGCTGCGCGACAGCTCCGCGTTGTCCAGCACGTCCTGGTTCAGCTCGCGGTAATAGCCGAAGGCGGCGCGCAGGCTATGCGGCTTGCTGTAGGAGCGCGCGTAGCGGTCGAGCAGGGCCGGCGTGAACACCGCCTGGTTGCTGGCGTGCTTCTTGATGAAATGCTCGAAGAAGAAGCGCTGCTTGCCGGCGATCAGGGTTTCGGCCAGGTCGCCGTCGGCGGCGAAGAAGCTGAAATGCCAGACCAGCGATTCCCCTTGCGGCGTGAAGGCCGGGAACGAATAGATCGATTCGTCCGGAATCGGCGCCTCCATGTAGACCGCGCGGCGGATGTCCTCGGGATGCCGGACCAGCATCGGATAGGTGTTCCAGATGCCGATGTCGTGCGCGACCAGATCGAAGGGGCGCTGGCCGCTGAACCGCAGCGCCAGTTGATGCAACAGCGGCGCGACCTCGGTGGCGCGATACGAGCCGGGTTCGGCGGATTGCCCCAGCCCCGGCAGGTCGGGAGCGACCACCGTGTGATTGCGGGCGAGTTCCGGCATCAACTGGTGCCATTCGTACCAGGTCTGGCCGAAGCCATGCACCAGGTAGACGAGCGGGCCGCTGCCGCCCTTCACGTAGTGCAGGCGAACGCCGTCGATGGTCTGGTAGCCGCTGGTGAAGCCGGGCGGCAAGGGGAACTCATCGGCCGCGAACGAGGGGCCGGCGAGCAGCAGTGACAGGGTGAAGCCAATGCCTTGCAACAGGCGTCGAAACATGATGAAGACTCCTTATGAAAAAAGTGAAGTGGATCGAATGACTCAGTGCCCGTCGGTATGGCGTGGACCGGGCCGGAAACCATGGGCGCTGCCGCACCAGGCCGTGACGAAACCGATCGCGAGCAGCAGCACCAGCGCGGGCGCGAACGAGGCCGCGCCCCAGGCATCGAGCAGCACGCCGCCGAGCAGGCCGCCGCCGGCGATCGCGCCGTTCCAGGCCACCACGTTCATCGACAGGGCGACGTCCGCGCCGTCGCCGGCGTTATCGGCCAGCGCGGTTTGCAGCAGGGTCGCGGCACCGCCGAAGCTCAGCCCCCAGGCGGCCGCGCCGCCATAGAGGACGGCCGGCAGCGTGGCGAACCCGGCGAACAGCAGCGCGACCAGCGCGAAGCCGGCCAGGCTGGCCAGCACCGCGGCGCGCAGGTGCCGGTCGACCAGCCGGCTGGTGACGGCGATGCCGGCCAGCGCGGCCAGCCCGAACACCAGCAGCACCAGGTCGACATGGCGGGCCTGGCCGGCCAGGGCCGCGAACGGCGCGACATAGGTGTAGAGCAGGTTGTGCGCGAGCATCCAGGCGATCACCACGCCGAGCACGCGGCGCACGCCCGGCGTGACGAGGACCTTGCGCAAGGGCAGCCGTTGATGCCCGGCCTGCCCGGGGTAGTCGGGCACCTTGGCGAGCACCCAGGCGATCAGCACCAGGCTCAGCACCGACATGATCGCGAACGCGCTGCGCCAGCCGATCGCGCCGCCCAGCCAGGTGCCCAGCGGCACGCCCAGCGACAGCGCGATCGGCGTGCCGACCATCGCCACGGCCATCGCGCGGCCTTGCTGGCGCACCGGCACCATGCGACGCGCGTAGCCGGCCAGCAGGCTCCAGGCGAGGCCGGCCGAGGCGCCGGCCAGCAGGCGCGCGAGCAGGGTCAGCGCGTAGTTGGTGGACAGCGCGGTGAGCGAGTTGAACACCAGGAAGCCGGCCAGCGTCAGCAGCAGCACCTTGCGGCGGCGCCAGCGCTGCGTGGCGATGGTCAGCGGAATGGCGGCCAGCAGCGAACCGGCCGCGTAGGCCGTCACCGTCTGCCCGGCCAGCGAGGTGGAGATGTCCAGGCCGGCCGCCATCTGCGGCAGCAGGCCCGCCGGCAAGGTCTCGGTCATGATGCAGACGAAGCCGGTCATCGCCAGCGCCAGCAGGGCGGCCAGCGGCAGGCGAGCGGATCCGGCTTGCGTGGTGGTGGGGGAACTCAGGGTGGTCACGGTCTTGGTTTCCGGTCGTTGATGATAAATACATACCATTCGATACAGAAATGGACGAACGTCGGCCGCGACGCATTGGCGGCTGCGGTGATGCAAGTCTTATTTATGTATCGATCGGTAAACTAAAGACGATGCCTCGCCTTGTCAATGATATATGTATCACTTAGTATAAATATCTCGCGAACCACCCACTCATCGATCGGGAGAAGCAATGGAAATCAGCATACTGGGCCTTGGCGCCATGGGACGCGCGATGGCGCGCAATCTGGTTGCGGCCGGCCATCACGTGAAGATCTGGAACCGCTCGGGCGGGGCGGTCGACGGGGCGAGCGCGGTGGACGCGCCCACGCAGGCACTGCAGGCGGACCTGGCCATCACCATGCTGGCCGACGATGCCGCGATTCGCGAGGTGCTGCTCGACCAGGGCGTGCTGTCCACGGCACGCGGCGGTCTGGTGCACGTGGTGGCCTCCACCATCTCGGTATCGCTGTCGCGCGAACTGGTCGGCCATCACCGCGCGGCGGGCATCGATTACGTGGCCGCGCCGGTGCTGGGGCGGCCCGACGTGGCCGCGGCCGGCGAACTGAATATCCTCGCCGCCGGTGCGCCCGCGGCACTGGACAAGGCCAGGCCGGCGCTCGAGGTGCTCGGCAAGCGCATCTGGGACATGGGCGAGGCGCCGCCCACCGCCCATGCGGCCAAGATCGCCTGCAACATGATGATCACCATGGCGATCGAGGCGATGGCCGAGGCGGTGGTGCTGACCGAGGGCAACGGCCTGGAGCGCGAACGCTTCTTCGACCTGATCCTGGGCACGCTGTTCGGCAGCCGTTCCTACCAGGTCTATTCGGGCAACATCCTGCGCGAGCAGTACGAGCCCGGATTCAAGGCCCGGCTGGGCCTGAAGGACCTGCGCCTGGCCGGCGCGGAAGCCGAGGCGCTGGACCGGCAGTTGCCGATGCTCGATGCGGTCAGGCAGCAGATGAGCCGGGCCGTGGAGGCCGGCGGCGGCGAGCGCGACTGGTCTATCATGGCCGACTACACGATCCGCGCGAAAGAGCGGGGCTAGCCGTCGGTTCGGGAGGTGCGGACGGGGCACCGGAGGGCGTCGAGGGGCACGGCGAACACGGGCCGACGCGCAGGCGAGAGCGGACGTATGATGTCGCCTTCGTTTGCGCCGTACCCAACAAAGCACCGATATCGACACCCTCGGAGGAGACCCCGTGATTTCCCGTATTTCCCGCTTTTTCACCCAGATCGTGCACAAGGTCCTGCCGGATCCGCTGATTTTCGCGATCTTTCTCACGGTCGTCACCTTCGTGCTGGCGTTCTCGCTCACGCCGAAGGCGCCGGCCGAACTCGTGCTGCTGTGGGGCAGCGGGTTCTGGAACCTGCTCGCCTTCACCATGCAGATGGCGCTGATCCTGGTGACGGGCCATGCGCTGGCCAGCTCCGGGCCGGTCAAGCGCCTGCTGGTGGCGCTGGCCAGCTCGCCGAAGACGCCGGCCGGCGGCGTGATGCTGGTCGCACTGGTGGCCGGCATCGCCTGCGCGATCAACTGGGGCTTCGGCCTGGTGCTCGGCGCGATGCTGGCGCGCGAGGTCGCGCGGCGCGTGCCCGGCTCCGACTACCGGCTGCTGGTGGCCTCGGCCTACATGGGCTTCCTGACCTGGCACGGTGGTTTGTCCGGCTCGGTGCCGCTGGTGGCGGCCACCAAGGGCAATCCGATGGAGAAGCTGGTCGGCCTGATTCCGGTGTCGCAGACCATCTTCACCGGCTACAACGCCTTCGTCACGATCGGTCTGATCGTGATGCTGCCGATCCTGGCGCGCCTGATGATGCCCAAGCCGCATGAAGTGGTGTCGATCGATCCGAAGCTGCTGGAGGAGGCGCCGAGCTTCGAGCGCGTGCTGGGGCCGAACGCGACCTGGGCCGAGCGCATGGAGGAGAGCCGCCTGCTGTCGCTGCTGGTCGCGCTGCTGTGCGTGGTGTTCCTGGTGATCCGTACTCGCACCAAGGGTTTCGTGCTCGACATCGACACCGTCAACCTGGTGTTCCTCGCCGCGGGCCTGGTGCTGCATCGCACGCCGATGGCCTATGCACGCGCGATCGGCGCGGCCGCGCGCGGCGCCGGCTCGATCATGATCCAGTTCCCGTTCTATGCCGGCATCCAGGCGCTGATGGATCATTCGGGGCTGGCCGGCGTGATCACCAAGTGGTTCGTCGACGTCGCCAACGTGCACACCTTCCCGCTGCTGGCCTTCCTGAGCTCGGCGCTGATCAATTTCGCGGTGCCCTCGGGCGGCGGCCACTGGGTCGTGCAGGGGCCCTTCGTGATGCCGGCCGCGCAGGCGCTGGGCGCCGATCTCGGCAAGTCGGCGATGGCGATCGCCTACGGCGAGGCCTGGACCAACATGGCCCAGCCGTTCTGGGCGCTGCCTGCGCTGGCGATCGCCGGGCTCGGCGTGCGCGACATCATGGGTTACTGCGTGACGGCGCTGTTGTTCTCGGGTGTGGTGTTCGTCGCCGGCATGTATCTGTTCTGATTCCGGCGGGCGGGGCCGGCAGCCACGCTGGTGGCTCGCCGGCTCGCATCCACGTCGGACTCAAGCCTTGGCGGCGTCCCAGACGGTCAGGACCTGCGTGATCGCGGCCTCCATCGCCGCGTGGCGCACGCCGTCGCGCGCCAGGGTGCTCAGGCCGAGCAGGAAGCTGTCGAACACGGCCGACAGCGCGGCGGCCGCCACCTCGGCGCGCAACTCGCCGCTGGCGATGCCGCGCTGCACGCAGGCGACGAAGCCGTTGCGGGTGCGCGTGCGCGACTGCTTCAGCGAGGCGGTCACGCCGGCGTGCTCCTCGGACGGCGCGCTCATCACCCCCAGCGCCACCATGCAGCCCTTCGGATGGCCGCGCTCGCACTGCATCTTCGCCGAGCGGCGCAATGCCGTCTCGATCGCCTCGCGCGGCGGCAACGCGCTATCCCACAGACACTCCGTCACCTGCGCATAGGTGCCCAGGTAGCGCTGCACGCATTCCTGGAACAGCGCTTCCTTCGAGCCGAAGGCCGCGTAGAAGCTCGGCGCGGAAATCCCCGTCGCGATGCCGGCCTTGAGCTGGCTCAGCGAGGTGGATTCGTAGCCGTTCTCCCAGAACAGATGCATTGCGTCCTCGATCGCCTGGTCGCGATCGAAGGTACGGGGACGCCCCATGCTTGCCATGTCGAACTCCGCAAAGACGATTCGACATAGATACTAAACGATATGGAAGTCGCTGGCGATGGCCCGATCGAGGTCGGCAGCCGGGTTGCGCATGCTTTTTGTCGATGTGGTACTGTGCGGTACCGTAGCTCGCCTCGCACTGCCGGATGACGGGACGAAGCGCTTTCCTGCCGCGATCGGGCAGTCTGTCGGCGTGTTTGAAAGCGTATCGAAAGACCTCTTCCTCAGGAGTCCTCTGATCAATGGCGAGGCGAGGGCGATGTCCGATTCTCGTCCCGGAGCGGGCATCGATACGCCGATGTATTTCGACCTTTTTCACCATCGACAGGAGATGGAGCATGACCGATTTGAACGATCGCGCCCGGCGCGGCTTCCTGAAAACCGCCGCGGTGCTGGGCGGCACGTCCGCGCTGGGCGCGCTGTCCGGGCCGGCTCAGGCGCAGGGCGTGGCGCCGGGCATCACGCCGACGCCCGAGGTGGCGCCCACCCGGCTCGACGAGGTGCCGCTCGCCTCGGGCGCCAAGCTGAGCGTCGAGCGACGCGGGCAGGTCGTGCTGCTCGGCATCAACCGCCCGGCGAACCAGAACCGTGTGGATCCGGAAACCTTCGAGCTACTGGCCGAGGCCTATTACCGCTACAACCACGATCCCTCGCTGCGGGCCGCGGTGCTGTTCGGACATGGCGAGCAATTCTCGCGCGGCATCGATATCGACGGCTTCCGCGCGCTCGGCAACAAGACGCCGATCGCGCTGAGCGGCACCATCAACCCGCTCGCGACCACGCCCAGCCCGCGCCTGACCAAGCCGCTGGTGGCGGTCGCGCATGGCGACACCTGGGACATGGGCCACGAGTTGTTCCTGGTGGGCGACATCCGCGTCGCGGCAGCCGATACGCGCTTCGGCCAGGACGAGAACACCCATGGCCGCTTTCCAGGCGGCGGCTCGACCGTGCGTTTCGTGCGGGAAGCGGGCTGGGGCAACGCGATGCGCTACATCCTGACCGGCGATCACTGGAGCGCGGAGGAGGCGTATCGGATGGGCACGGTGCAGGCGATCGCGCCCGATGCGAAGGCGGCGCTCGAACTGGCGGTGCAGATCGCCGGCCGGATCGCGGCCTGCGGGCCGCTGGGCATCCAGGCCTCGCTCGCCTCGGCGCACCTGGCGATCGACCCGGCCGAGAACGCCGCGCTGTTCAAGCTGACCGAGCAGTATCGCGGGCTGTTCCAGTCGCAGGACTTCGTGGAAGGGCGCCGCGCGGAACTCGAGGGGCGCCAGCCCGTGTTCCAGGGCAAGTGAGCGCCTGAACGACGCTCAGGCGTTCAGGCGCCCACGTTGCGGCGCGCGCGCGGCGCCGGCTTGCCATGCAGGCGCATGAAGGCCGCGGCTGCCTGGCGTGCCTGCTCGGCCAGCGCCTCGGCCGAGGGCCGCGGCGCCACGCCGAGCAGCAGGTCGGTGCGCAGGTCGTTCCAGGCGAGCGCGAGGAACTCGGCCGCCATCGCGGCTGCCTCGCCCTCGCCGAGCAGCGCATCCTGTTGCGCTTGCGCCAGCCACGTCGTCAGCGCCTGCTGCGAGGCCTTGCGGCCGATCCGGTCGAGCGTCCGGGCGATTTCCGGCGCGCGCGCCACCTCGGCGATCGCCAGGCGGTAGATGGTGATGATGATCGGATCGGTGACCTCGACCAGCAGCCGCGAGGCGAAGCTCGCGAGCACCTTTTCGAGCATGGCGGCGGAGGTGGCGCGCGGCAGCGCGGCGCCCAGGTTCATGCGCTGGCCGCGGCCCTCGATGCAGGCCAGCAGCATGTCCTGCTTGTTGCTGAAGTTGGCGTAGATGTCGCGTTTCGAGACCTTGGCCTGGGTGGCGATCGCGAGCGTGCTGGCGCTCTCGTAGCCCTTCTCGGCAAAGATCCGGAAGGCCGCCTCGATGATGCGCTGGCGGGGGGAGCGTTCGCTGCCTGCGTCCTCGGTATCGGGCGCGAGGTTCGCCTCCTGGTCGGCTGTCATGGCGGGTTCGGTGAGGGCGTCGCGATGCGGCAGCGATGCGTGTTCGAGGGAAGCGGCGCCGGCGGGCCGGCGGGTAGCGCCCATTATAAGAGCGAGTCGGCAAGCGAATGCGCCGGCTGCTCGTCGATGCAACAGATCCGGCGCGAGGCGCCGGACAACCAGGAGCATGACCATGAATCATTCCACCGGAATCGACCTGCGCCGCGGCACACGCGTGCTGCTCGCCGTCCTTGTCCTGTGGGGGCTGGCCGTGGCGGGCGCCGCGCTCACCGGTCTCTACAGCCTGCTGCCGTCGCTGTCGCTGGCGGTGCTGATCGCGCTGGGCATCGTCGTGCCGGTGGCGATCTATGCGATGTCGCGAGGGTTTCGTGCCTATATCGCGGCGCTCGGCTTGGGGCCGCTCACCAGCTTCCATATCTGGCGGATCGGCGCCGCGCTGGTGTTCTTCTGGTACGGCGGGCACGACCTGCTGCCGGAAGCCTTCGTCCGCAACGCCGGATGGGGCGATTTCATCGCGGGCGTGCTGGCCTTGCTGGTCACCTTGCTGCCGGCCAGCCGCGGGCGTTACCTGATGTTCCACCTGTTCGGCTTCGCCGATTTCGTGGTGGCGGTGGGCACGGGCCTGACCTTCTTCCTGCTGCACGATCCGCGCATGGCCAATATCCAGACGCTGCCGATGGCGCTGATTCCGCTGTACGGCGTGGGCATTTCGGGGGCGAGCCACCTGATGGCCTTCGATCTGCTCAGGCGCGGCGCGCGGGGCGGGCGCTCTTGCAAGCGCGCCGCCATCGAGGCGTAGCGGCGGCAGCGCCGCGTGGGCGGGTTCAGCGTGCGCGCGTGCGCCGGGCCTTCTTCGCCGGCGCGCTGCGCGGTGCTTCCTTCGCCGTCGCCGCGGCCGGATCGGCCTGCATGTCCTCGAGCCAGGACAGCGCGTCGGCATAGGACAGGAACTGCCGCAGATACTCGGGCGATAGCTCGCGCATCAGCAGCAGCGCGCGATGCACCAGGCTGCTCGAGTTGAGCGGGCCGGCGTTCTTCGGCACGATGTCGAGCGATTGCTGGACCTGCTGGTCGGCGCTCAGTCGCGACCAGATTTCCCGGAAGTAGTCGAGCAACTCGGGCGGCGGGCCGCTGCGCGCGGTGCGTGTCCTGTCGAGCGCGAGCGTGGCGAACGGGCTCGGCGCAGCGGTACGCGGGGGTGGCGTCTGCCCGATGGCATCGGCCGATTCCTGGACATGCGCCTGGCGCGCGTCGAACGCCGCCGCGAAGGCTTCGATCAACGCTTCGAGACGCGCGTCGAGCACGCGCCCGACGGCGCCTTGATGAGCACTCGCGCGCCGCAGCAGCGCCTCGACGCGGGCGAAACCCGCCGGATCGAGGCGCTCGGCGCCTCGTTCGCGCCAATCGTCGAGCCGCGCGCGCGTGGGCGCGTGCCGATCATCGCGGGATGCGGGAGCGGCCGACGCGGCGTCGTTGCCGACCGGCTCGGGCAGCGGCTCGTGCATGGCGCTCATCTCAGTTCGCCGCCTTGGCCGCGGCGCCCGAGGCGCCCGTCGCCGCCGTCGAGCTGGTCGGGCGCGGCACGGCCGCGATCTCCACACGGCGGTTGCGCGCGCGTCCCGCTTCGTCGGCGTTCGAGCTGACCGGCTGCTCCGAGCCGAAGGCCGCCGCGAACACCGAGGCGGCGGGCACGCCCGAATCGATGAAGGCGCGCGTCACGGTCAGCGCGCGCTCGGCGGACAGTTCCCAGTTGTCGGCGAAGCGGCGATTGCCGGCGCGCACCAGTTGGTCGTCGGCGAAGCCGCTGACCATCAGGATCTGGTCGCGATCGTGCAGGTAGGCCGTGAGCGGCCCGGCCAGGCTCCTGAGCAGGTCGCGGCCCTCGGGCTGCAACTGGTCCGAGTTCACCGCGAACAGCACGTTGCCGGCGATGCCGATGCGCCCGTCCACCAGGGTCACGCGGCCGGCCGCGAGCGGGCCGGCCAGCGCCTGCTCGAGCGTCTTGCGCCGCTGGGTTTCGACTTGCCGCTGCTTGACCTCGTCGGCCAGGCGCGAGGAGGCCTCCAGCTGCATGCCGATCACGCCCACCAGGATCAGCACGAAGGCGCCGAGCAGGGCCGCCATCAGGTCGCTGAAGGCGGCCCAGACGGGCGCGGTCGGCTCCACGCCGCCGTCGATTTCCTCGTTCATGCCGGCTTCGCTCCGTCGAGGCGCTGCAGGTTCTCGACGATCTGCTTCTGCGACATCAGGCTCAGGTCAATCACGTCCTTGGCCTGCGCGACGTAGTAGGCGAGCTGCTCGTCACTGCGCGCGAGCGACTTGTCGAGCGAGGCCTCGATGCGCGCGAGCTGCGTCATCAGTTTCTGGTTCGAATCGCCGAAGTGCTGCACGGCCTGGCCGAACGCGTCGGCCAGGCTGGCCATTTCCACCGCGCTGCCGCCGACCTGCGCCGAGGCGCCTTCCAGCACCTGCGCGCCGACCTCGACTTGCTGGTCGAAGCGGGTGCCGACGCGTTCCAGCAACTCGGCCGAGGTCGAGACCAGCGCGTCGATCGCCGTGCGCTGTTCGTTGCTGGCGTGGCTCACCGCGTCGAGCAGGGTGGCGACCGTCGACAGCAGGCGGCCGCGCTCCTCCAGCATCGCGGTGTCCTGCACCATGCTCTCGGAGAGCTTCTGGCGCAGTTCCGCGACCACGTCGGCGGCGGCGCGCGGCGCCTGCGAGGCCGCGTCGACCAGGCGGCCGATCTCGGCGATGGTGCCGTTCGCGTGGGTTTCGGTTTGCGCGGCGATCGTGTCGGCGGTTTGGGCGAGCGCGTCGCAGATGCTTTGCTGGCGCTCGGCGGCTTGCCGAGCGGTATCGCGCCAGGCGGCGGCATTCGCTTCGGCGGCGCGCGCGATCTCGGCGATGGTGCCGCTGGCATGGGCTTCGGTTTGCGCGGCGATCGTGTCGGCGGTTCGGGCGAGCGCGTCGCAGATGCTTTGCTGCCGCTCGGCGGCTTGCGTGCTGGCCGCCTGCCACGCGTCGGCGTGGGCCGCGGCCGCGCGCGCGATTTCCTCCAGCGTGCCCTTGGCCTGCGTTTCGCCGTGCGTGGCGATCTCGGCCGCGGTTTTTTCCAGGGCATCGCAGATTCGTTGCTGGCGCTCGGCGGCTTGCGTCGAGGCGAGCTGCCATGCCGTCGCGTTGGCTTCGGCGGCGCGGGCGATCTCGGCGATGGTGCCGCTGGCGTGAGCTTCGGTTTGCGCGGCCACGTCGTTGGCGGTCTTCGCGAGCGCGTCGCAGATCGCTTGTTGGCGTTCGGCCGCTTGCGTCGAAGCGAGCTGCCATGCCGTCGCGTTGGCTTCGGCGGCGCGGGCGATTTCGGCGATGGTGCCGCTGGCGTGAGCTTCGGTTTGCGCGGCGACGTCGTTGGCGGTCTTCGCGAGCGCGTCGCAGATTACTTGCTGGCGCTCGGCGGCTTGCGTCGAGGCGAGCTGCCATGCCGTGGAGTTGGCTTCGGCAGCACGCGCGATTTCGGCGATGGTGCCGCTGGCATGAGCTTCGGTTTGCGCGGCGACGTCGTTGGCGGTCTTCGCGAGCGCGTCGCAGATCGCCTGCTGGCGCTCGGCCGCCTGCGTCGAGGCAAGCTGCCATGCAGTTGCATTGGCTTCAGCCGCACGCGCGATCTCGGCGATCGTGCCGTTCGTGCGCAACTCGGTCTGCGCGGCCACATCCTCGGCCATCCTGGCCAGCGCATCGCAGATCGCCTGCTGTCGTTCCGCCGCTTGCGCGCTGGCCGCCTGCCAGGCTTCCGATGACGTAGCGGCCAGGCGGGCCATCTCGGCCAGCGTCGTGTTCGCCTTGGTTTCGGTGCTCGCCGCCACCTCGCCGGCCGTTTTCGCCAGCGCCTCGACCACCGCCTGCTGGCGCTCGGCCGCCTGCGTGCTGGCGGCCTGCCAGGCCGAGGCAGCGGTTTCGGCCGCGCGCGTGATCTCGCCGAGCGCGCGATCGGCCTGCGTCCCGGCCTGCGCGGCGATCTTGCCGGCGGTCTGTTCGAGCGTCGCGCAGATGGCCTGCTGGTGCCGCGCGGCCTGCGCATTGGCCGACTGCCATTCCTCGCGCAGCGTCGTGCTCATCGCGGCCAGCGTGCCGGTCCAGGCCGCCAGGCGCGTCTCGTCGCGTTCGGCCAGGCCGGCCTGCAGCTCGCCTTGCGCGGCGCGCAATTCCCGCAGCAGCGCGCCGGCATGGGTCTCGAAGGTGGCGGCCGCGGCGCTGAGCGCCTGGCGGTTGTCGTCGGCGAGTTTCTCGCCGCTGGCCTCGTGACGCGCCAGCACGCTGCCCCAGGCCTGCGAGGCGCCTTCGGCGGCCAGCGCCTGGCGCTTCTCGACCTCGCGCAGCAACGCGGCCGAACGATTCTCGAAGCTGCTGTTGAAGCCTTCCAGCGCGCCGCGCAGCTCGCCCGCGAGCGCCTCGCCCGAGCGGCGATGCTCGGCCAGCGCCTCGTTCCAGATGCCGGCCACGCGCGCGGTATTCGTCTCGAAGCCGGCCGTCAGGCCGTCGAGCTGCCGGTCGACGGCCTGCATCAGCGTGCCGTGCAGCTTGCCGCTTTCCTGCGCGAGGCCGGCCATCGCCGCCTCGACCACCGGCACGATGGCGGCGCCCGCGGCGCGCGCGCTGTCGGCCGCGCTGCGGGTCAGGGTCTCGCCGAGCATGGCGGCCAGGCGCGTGTGGCTGGCCTCGGCCTGCTCGACGAAGGCCTGCTGGCCGGCGAGCTGGCGTTCGCCGAGCGTGGCGCCCTGGCGCTCGATGGCGGCGATCATCGCCTCCAGCCGCTCGACCAGGGCCGGCATGGCCTCGGCCTGCCGCTGCATCAGCGCGAAACCCGCCTCGCGCTGATGCGCGTGCGAGAACGGCCGCAGCGTGGACGCCACCAGCGCGTCGAGCTTCTGCACCGTCTCGAGCCGTTCGCGACGGCACAGCGCGGAGAGCAGCCCGAGCATCGCCGAGCTCGCCACGCCGGCGATCGAGGTGCCGAACGCGAAGCCGAGCCCGCGGATCGGCGCGTAGAGCGCGGCGCGGATCGCGTCGAGCCCGGTGGCGCCGTCCAGCGCGGCGCTGGTGCCGCGCAGCGTGGCGACCATCCCGAGCAGGGTGCCGAGCATGCCCAGCAGCACCAGCAGGCCGACCAGGTAGGGCGTGAGCGCGGGCGCGGGCAGGGCGGCACGCTCGCCTTCGACGCGCGCACGCACGGCGCTGCGCAGGCTCGGGTGCAGCGGCTGCAGCCAGGCATCGAGCGAGGCGGGCGCGGCGGCCGAGCCGAGCGCCCGCGCCAGGCTCGCGGTGGCCTGCCGGTAGCGATGCAGTTCGAGCGCGCCGCCCAGGTAGAAGGCGGCAATCAGCACGGTGACGGCCAGCGCGAGCGGATTGCCGCCGAGGTAGCCGGCGCCGATCCAGCCCACCACGGCAAGGCCGGCGAGGAAAACGAGGAGATCGATACGAAGTCGGGACATAGGCTTGGGATTAGCGGGCGCGGAGAGCCGCGAGCAGCCCTCCCACCGGTTGAAACCGAAGATCGAGTTCGGCGAGCAGGACGCTCTGCATGTCCTTGCGGAAGGTGTCGAGCCAGCTGTCGGGCGCGCTGGCCTGGGCCAGGCGGGCACGCAGCGGCGGCGCGACGTCGGCGGCCCGGGGCAGCGGGGCAGCAGCCGGCGTCGCGGCAGGGCCGTTTGCATGGCCGCTTGCGTGGCCGTTAGCCGGGCCGCTGCCGCCATCGTTGCCACGATGGTTGCCGTCGCTGCCCGCTTGCGCGGCTTCGCCGTTGCCATCGCCGTCGGTGGCTTCGGCTTCGGCGCGCGCTGCTTTCGCATCCGCGCGCAGCCGCTCGAAATAGGCGCCGAGCAGGCCCGGCACCGCGCCGAACAGGCTGCGCTCGCGCGCGGCGAGCGCGCGTTCCATGGTGGCGTCGAGCGCGGCCAACTTGGCCAGCGCCGGCGATTGCGCGGCCAGTCGCGGCCGCAGCCGCGCGCGCAGGTCGCCGATCTCGCTCTCCATCTTCTGCTGCAGGCTGAGGCAGCACTGACGATAGAGCGCGAAATCGGCGTCCGTCTCCGCCGGTTCGGGCGGCCGCGCCAACTGGGCCGGCGCGAACGCGCCGCCGCGCCGGAGCTGGCGCGCGGGCGCGAGCAGCGCGTCGTTGGCGATCGCCTTCGACAATGAGGAACGCAGGCTCAGGCCGCGCGCGGCCTCGTCCTCGCCGTTGCCGCGCAGGCCGGCCACCACCGGCGCCGGCGCGGCCAGCACCGAGGAGAGCGCGATCGCGTCGGTCCAGGCCACCCACTGGCTGAGCCGATCGGCGAGCGGCTGCGCCGTGCGTTGCACGTCGGTGCCGCCGAGGCGGGTCAGGATGCGGACGAGGGCCGGCGCGTGCAGGGAGCTGCGCTGCGGGAGTGACGACATGCTGCGAACGTGAAAAAAAGGCAGCAGTTTACACAAGGGCGCGGGCCGGGTTGCTTTTTTGGCGAGCGGGGGCCGGATCGCGGGCAGGCGCGCACGCGCCGGGGCGTGTGCCGCGATGGCCGATCACTACGCTGCGGGCCCTGCCGGGCGGGGTTCCCGGCCCGGCGGCAGCCGGCCGTGGCGCCCGATTCGCGTGCCGGCTCAGAGCGGGCGCAGCGTCTTCTTCATGAACATTCGCGAGAAGCCCGGCGGATAGTCGGGCAGCTCGGCGAAGCATTGGTAGCCGAGCCGCTCGTAGAACGGCCGCGCCTGGAATTCGAAGGTATCGAGCCAGGCCGCGTGGCAGCCGCGCGCGAGCGCCTCCTGTTCAGCCATCTGCATCAGGCGCGTGCCGACGCCGCCGCCGCGCGCGCTTTCCGGCACCACCAGCAACTGGATGGCCAGCCAGCCGTAGGCAGTCGAGGCCCACAGGCCGCCCGTGACTTCTCCGGCCGCTTCGCGCAAGGCCACCACCAGCGGGCGATTGCCGCTCGGGCCGCCGTTGCGGTCGTTGTAGGCCACCAGCGGGGCGGCGATCTGCTTGCGGACGGTTTCGTCCGCGACATCGGTCAACGTGTAGGTATAGGTCATGGTGTGTCGTCCGAATGGAGAAAACGGCGGGTACGGCCCTCGGGCCCGCGCGGGCGAACCGGCATGTATAGCGAGGTTTCGCGATCCCCGCAATGGCGGCGCGGGTTGCTCGGGGCGACGCATGGCGGCTGTGCCGTGCTCCCGGCACCCGGCAAGCATGGCGGCACGGTTTTGTACCGCGACGTATCCAGCGCGCGTCGCGAAACATCGGCATGCAAAAGCGGCCGGGCGCGGAAACAGACGGGATACGTGGGCGCGGTCTACTGACGGTACGCGATCAGCATCCCTGCGTACCGAAACCCGCAACCGAATGCCGTCCCATCGAACCCAGGAGAAACACCATGAAGCTTGCCCACGTCCTCGCCCTTGCCGCCCTCGCCACCGCCCCGGCGCTGTCCTTCGCCCAGACCAGCCAGCAAGGTCTCACGCGCGCCCAGGTCCGCGCCGAGCTGGTCCAGCTCGAACAGGCCGGCTACAACCCGGCCAGCGACCACACGCAATACCCGGCCAACATCCAGGCGGCCCTGTCGCGCGTCGACGGCGCGGCCGATGTCGAGGCCCGCGCCCAGACGCGTCCGGCCGCCGGCGATGTGATGCAGATGCCCTCGGCGCGGCGCGACCAGGCCGAGATCGACGCCATCTACGCGCATTCCTGATGCGGGGCGCGCGCCGCCGTGCCGCCCGGCACGGCCCGGTGCCATCGACCGGCGATGTCGACGCCGAGCCCGCCCGGCTCGGCTTTCGCCGTTCCCCGTCGTTCCGCCCGCCGAAAACTTCGGCACGCGACTATATCGCATCCGATATATAATCCGAGCTTCGACACCATGCATCGACAGGGGCGCCCATGACCCGCAAGGACAAGGCCGAGCCGGCCATCCCGAAGCTCGCCGATTTTCTCTGCTTCGCCGTCTACTCGGCGAACCTGGCGTTCGGCAAGGCCTACAAGCCGGTGCTGGACGAGCTGGGGCTCACCTACACGCAGTACATCACGCTGGTGGCGGCCTCCGAGCAGGACGAGCAGACCGTCAGCCAGCTCGGCGAGAAGCTGTTCCTCGAGTCGAACACGCTCACGCCGATCCTGAAGAAGCTCGAGGCGATGGGCTACCTGCAACGGCAGCGCGCCGCGCACGACGAGCGCCAGGTGCTGGTCAGCCTGACCCGCAAGGGCTGGCGGCTGCGCGAGGATCTCGCCAGCGTGAGCCTGGTGGATGCCTGCGGGCTCACGCCGGAGGAGTTCGACAAGACCCAGAAGGCGGTGGTCACGCTGCGCGACAACCTGGTGAAGTCGGTGCGCGAGGGCGCGGAATGAGGGGAAGGGGCGGCGCGCGACGGCGCGTGCGGGGAGCCGGGCTCGACTGCCGGCCCGCGAGTCGGATCCTTGAATCGAGTCCATGACGACGGCGCCGCGTGCGCCGTTTTTTCGTGATCAGCGCGCGTCGCGCCGTTCCAGACGAAAGCGGCCCTGGCCTTGTGCCCACGACCGGGATCGGGAGCACAAGGCCAGGGCCGGCGAACATCGCGGGCACGAACGAGGTGGCGGCGCGACGGCGAGCCGGACAATCCTGCCCGAATGAACTCGCCGCCACGCGGCCGGCGCGCCACGCGCTCAATGCCCGTAGTACACCGAACGCTCCGCCACGCGCGTGATCACCACGCGGCTGCCCGATTCGGCGATGGCCGGCATGTCGGCGCCGTAGCTGCTGGCGGCGGTGTCGTTCGAGGCCATCTTCATGTCCTGCACGCGCTTGAGCGCGGCCTGCACGTTGTCCGGGTAGTAGGGATCGTTGGGGCGGCTCGGCGAATAACCGGCGGCGACGATCTGCGCGAGTTCGGCGCGCACCTGGGCGCGCGTGAGCGGGCCGTTGCTTGCCTGGCGGGTGACGGCGGTATCGCTGCCGGGGCTGGCGAGCGGGGCGGCGGAGGCGGTGGCGACGCTGTCGCCGAAGCTGCCGGTGACCTGGCCGGCGGCCATGGCGGGTGCCGCGAGCGCGGCGGCGAATGCGACGAACAAGGCGGAAGCGACGATGCGGTGTTTCATGGTGGACCTCAAATGTCGAAGGTTTGCGTAGCCGAGTGATACGGGCAGGGCTGGGTCTTGCCGGATTCGCGCGCGGCGGCGGTGGGCGAGGGCGCCGTGCCCGCCGCCGCGCGCGGGTCGATCAGAGCAGGTTCAGCGTGACGTCGATGTTGTTGCGGGTGGCCTTCGAATACGGGCAGACCTGGTGCGCCGCGTCGACCAGCGACTGCGCCACCGCGCGATCGAGGCCCGGCAGGCTGACGTTCAGGCGGGCCTGGATGAAGTACTGCTCGTCGCTGGTGCCGAGGTCGATCTCGGTATCGACCGACACGTCGGCCGGCACCTTGACGCCCTGGCTGCGCGCCACGACCTGCATCGCGCCGATGAAGCAGGCCGACCAGCCGGCGGCCAGCAGTTGCTCCGGGTTGGTGCCGGCGCCGTTGCTGCCCGGGGGCGACAGGCGCACGTCCAGACGGCCGTCCGAGCTGCGCGAGGCGCCGTCGCGGCCGCCGGTGGTGTGGGTCTTGCCGGTGTACAGAACCTTGTCGATCTTGCTCATGGTGGTGCTCCTGATAATGGATGTCGGTGGTGTCGCCATCGCCGCCGATATCAATCGGATACGATGCGATCGTGCGATCAGTAATTCATGCCTTGCTGGACTCGAATCGTGCGGCCTGGCTTTCCTGCCCTGTCGCGCGGCTTCCCGCGTCCCGTTCGGCATGACGAGATTGGAACATCGGCACTTGTCCGCTTTGTTTCGTGGCGGGCCCGAATTGCATGTGCATGTATCGTCGATCGAGCCGGATACAGTGCGATACAAGCCGGCTGCCGGCGCGGCGCGCGGTGCCTGGCGCGGGCTTACTTGACGGCGGCCACTGCCTGCTCGATCACGCGCGCCACGTCGGCCGGACGCGAGCGCTGCGGCACGTGGCTGGTCGGCAGCTCGGTGACCTTCGCGCCGATCGCCTTGGCCATCGAGCGTTCCAGCGAGGGCGGAATCATCCGGTCGTGCTGGCTGACGATGTAGTACGAGGGCTTGTCGTGCCAGGCGGCGGTCGAGACCGCCTCGCCGAACGCGCTGCCCTTGATCGGGCCTTGGGTGGCGGCCATCACGCGCGCCTCGCGGGCCGGCACGTCCTGCGCGAAGTCCTCGGCCACCGCCTGCGCCGGCAGGCTCAGCCAGCCCTGGCTGTCGGCTTCCACGCGGGCGATGCCGGGCGACTTGGGCGCGTCCTTCGAGACGTCGGCCACCGATTGGCCCGCGTCGGGCGCGAAGGCCGCCACGTACACCAGGCTCGCCACCTTGTCGTCGCGGCCGGCTTCGGTGATCACGGTGCCGCCCCAGGAGTGGCCGACCAGCACCACCTTGCCCGGCTGCTTGTCGATCGCGCGCGTCGCGGCGGCCACGTCGTCGGCCAGCGAGTCGAGCGGGTTCTGCACCACGGTGACGTGGATGCCCTTGTCCTGCAGCAGCGGCACCACCTTGGCCCAGTCCGAGCCGTCGGCGAAGGCGCCGTGGACGATCACCACGGAGGCGGCGGGTTCGGCCGCGGCGGCGGCTGCTGAAAAGCCGGCCAGGCCGGTGGCGAGGCCGAAACCGGCGATCAGGGCTGCGATAGAATGGCGCTTCATGACGATCTCCTGGGTAAGTGGTGCGAGCCGCGATATCGGCTCGACTGGTAGCCAGTGTCGTCGTTGGCGCCTCGCGCCGGTATCGGTCGATCGACCGACCCGGTCGCCCGGGCCGCCGGGCAGTCCTCATGGCGCCGTTCGCGCCCCGATCCGAACCTTCCTCCCGCCATCCCGATCACGATGTCCGCAAGCACGGCAAGCCTCACCGACGCGATCCTCGCGCTGGCCTTCGTCGGCGACCTCAGCATGGGCCGCTCGACCGATCATTCGCGCCGCACCGCCTGCCTGGCCGGCTGGCTGGCCGCCGAGGCCGGCGCCGGCGCCGAGGCGCAGAACCATGCGCGCGCCGCCGCGATGCTGCGCTGGTCCGGCTGCACCGCCAACGCGAGCGGTTTCGCCGACCTGCTCGGCGACGACGTGGCCTCGCGCGAGGCGCTGATGGCGCAGCGCCTGCCGCCGATGAGCGCGCAGATGCATTCGCTGATCGTGCCGCTGGCGCTGATCCACTGCGAGATCTCCGGCGACATCGCGGTCACGCTCGGCATGCCGGCCGGGGTGGTGCTGACGCTGCGGCGCATCTTCGAGCGCCACGACGGCAAGGGCATGCCCGAGGGGCTCGACGGCGACGCGGTGCCGTCCACCGTCTATTTCGTCAATCTCGCCAGCGACCTGGAAATCCTCGCCCGCGCGCACGGCCGCGAAGCGGCGCTGGCCTATCTGCGCGCGCAGGGCGGCGCGAAGTATCCCGCCGCGCTGGCCGAGCTCTGCATCGCCCATGCCGAAGCCTGGCTCGACACGCTCGATGCCGGCGAACCCGACACCGCCGGCTGGCGCCTGGCCGACCAGCAGGACACGGCCGACGTGGCGCTGAGCCTGCTGGCCGACGTCACCGAGCTGAAGCTGCCCTGGCTGGCCGGGTACGCGCGCCGCGTGGCCAGCCTAGCCTCGCGCGCGGCGGCGCGGCTCGGCCTCGATGCCGCGATCGGCGCCGAGCTGGAGGCGGCCGCGCTGCTGCACGGCATCGGCCGCGCG
>NZ_VWWC01000130.1:0-19870 GCF_011753175.1 Burkholderia sp. Cy-637
GGCGCGGCGACACGGTCGCGCTCGGCCCCGGCAAGGTCACCCTGCTCGAAGCGGTGCGCGAGCACGGCTCGATTTCGGCGGCTGCGCGCCATCTCGGCATGTCCTATCGCCGCGCCTGGCTGCTGATTTCGATTTCTTCGCTCCCTGCCCGCGCGGGCTCGAAGCCGCGCTCGCGGCCGAGCTGGCCGAGATCGGCGCGCGCCGCACCGGCGGCGCACCGCTCGATGTCGGCGCCCAGGTGCCGGGCGGCGTCCATTTCCGCGGCGGCTGGACCGCCGGCATGGCCGCCAACCTGCATTCGCGTGTCGCCAGCCGGGTGCTGCTGAAGATCGCCGAGCGCGCCTACCGCAACGAGCAGGACGTCTATGCGCTGGCGCTCGAGCAGGGCTGGGAGCGCTGGTTCGCCTCGACCCAGACGCTGCGGGTGGACATCACCGCCATCAAGTCGCCGCTCAAGAGCCTCGAATTCGCCACGCTGCGCGTCAAGGACGCGATCTGCGACCGGCTGCGCGAGAAGACCGGCTCGCGCCCGAGCATCGACACCGCGATGCCCGACGTGCGCGTGTTCGCCTTCCTGACCGCCAACCAGTGCACGCTCTATCTCGACACCTCGGGCGAGCCGCTGTTCAAGCGCGGCTGGCGCCTCGACAAGGGCGCGGCACCCCTGCGCGAGAACCTCGCTGCCGGCATCCTGCGCCTGGCCGGCTGGACCCCCGAGCTGCCGCTCTACGACCCGATGTGCGGCAGCGGCACCTTCCTGGCCGAGGCCGCCCAGATCGCGCTGGACGTCGCCCCCGGCGTGGAACGCCGCTTCGGCTTCGAGAAGCTCAAGCAGTACGACATCACCGCCTGGCAGACCCTCAAGGTCGGCGCGATGGACGCCAAGCGCGCCGCGCGCGGCCGCCGCGACGCGCTGCCCGTGTACGGCAGCGACATCTCGGGCGACATGCTCGACAAGGCGCGCGCCAACCTGGAGCGCGCCGGCGCGCCGGGCGTCTCGCTCAAGCAGGTGGACGCGCGCTTCATGGCGCCGCCCTGCGACGCGCCGGGCCTGATCATCGCCAATCCGCCCTATGGCGAGCGGATCGAGGTGCGCGGGCGCAGCGCGCGCGGCGAGGTACGCGAGACGGGCCGCAACCGCGGCGCCGACGATGCCTTCCGCCGCACCCACACCGATGCGCCCGACGGCGAGTTCTTCGCCGCGCTCGGCACCGCGCTCAAGCAGCGCTTCACGGGCTGGCAGGCCTTCCTGCTGAGCTCGGATCGCTCGCTGCCGGGCCAGCTGCGCCTGCGCGAATCGGCCAAGACGCCGCTGTTCAACGGCGCGCTCGAATGCCGGCTGTTCCGCTTCGACGTGGTGGCCGGCAGCGTGCGGCAGCGGCCGGCCGGCGAGGCCGGCGCCGGCGCGGACAACGCCGGGGCGGGCCAGGACTGATGCCTGGACCGGCGCCCGAAAGGCGTCGCGCATGACACGACGGGGCCGGGATTTCCGGCCCTGTCGCTTTTCGTGAGCCCGCCGCGGCGGCGCGCGGGCCGCGGCCATGCTGCCGGCTGCTGACAGCACGCTGTCAGCAGGGGCCCCGCACACTGCGTCTCACCGCATCGGCTGCGATGCGAACCACCCCGCCCCCTCCAGGAGACGCAGATGAACACCGCCACCACCACCCGCGCGATCAGCTGGTTCGAGATCCCCACCCACGATCTCGATCGCGCCACGCGCTTCTACGAAACCCTGCTCGACAAGCGCCTGAAGCGCGAGAACTTCGGCGGCTCGCTGCTCGCGATCTTCGAGCACGACGACGGCCAGACCGGCGGCGCGCTGGTGCAGGACCCGCTCGGCAGCAAGCCGGCCGCGGCCGGCCCGGTGCTCTACCTCGAGGCCGGCGAATCGGCGCAGGCCGCGCTGGAACGCGCCCGGCGCGCCGGCGGCATCGTCGAGGGCGCGG
Organism: Burkholderia sp. Cy-637; assembly: GCF_011753175.1. Taxonomy (NCBI): domain Bacteria; kingdom Pseudomonadati; phylum Pseudomonadota; class Betaproteobacteria; order Burkholderiales; family Burkholderiaceae; genus Burkholderia; species Burkholderia sp. Cy-637. Next base: position 1,947 of record NZ_VWWC01000130.1, read on the forward strand.
TGATCGAGCTGCCGCGCGAGATCGGCTACATCGCCTACGTGCTCGACACCGAAGGCAACCGCATCGGCCTGCACGCGCGGGGCCGATGAGCCGCTCCGGAGCCGCCCGGCACCGATCGGCACCGACTTTGGCACCTCAACCGGCCCAGGCCGTGCCGGGCGCGCCGGGCGGCGCTATCATCGCCGCACCACCCTCGCGCCCGCTTGCCTCGTCACCATGACCCGTCGCGCCGACCGCCTGTTCCAGATCGCCGAGCTGCTGCGCGGCCGCCGCCTGACCACCGCGCAGCAGCTCGCGGAATGGATGTCGGTGTCGCTGCGCACCGTCTATCGCGACGTGCGCGACCTGCAGCTCTCGGGCGTGCCGATCGAGGGGGAGGCCGGCATCGGCTACCGCCTGGACCGCTCGGCCAGCCTGCCGCCGCTCACGTTTACGGCCGACGAGCTGGCCGCGCTGGCGGCCGGCGCGCGCATGCTCGAATCCTGGGGCGGCGCGCGCTTCGCCGGCGGCGCCCGCTCGGCGCTGGCCAAGATCGCCTCGGCGATGCCGGCCGACAAGCGCATCGTGCTGGACCGGCTGCCGGTGTTCGCGCCCTCGCAGCGCGTGGACGCCACCTATTCGCAGACCATGGACGTGCTGCACCACGCGCTCGACGAGCGGCGCGTGGTGCATTTCCAGTACCGGGACAAGCAGGATGCGGCCAGCGAGCGGCGCATCTGGCCGCTCGGGCTGGTGTATTGGGGCGGCCAGTGGACGCTGTCGGCCTGGTGCGAGCTGCGCGGCGACTTCCGCAACTTCGACGTGGCCCGCATCCGGGAGCCGAGCGTCCACGAGGTCCATCCCGATCTCGACGGGCGCCGGCTGGCCGATTTCCTGCGCATCGCCCATCGCGAATGCGGGCAGGACCTGGACGGCAAGGCCCGGCGCGGCGGCCGGGCCGGATAAGGCCGGCGACGCCGGCAGCGCCGGCGCGCCCTACTCGACCGCCTTCACCATGTCCTCGACCACCTTCTTGGCGTCGCCGAACACCATCATGGTCTTGTCCATGTAGAACAGCTCGTTGTCGAGCCCGGCGTAGCCGGAAGCCATCGAGCGCTTGTTGACGATCACGGTGCGCGCCTTGTAGGCCTCGAGGATCGGCATGCCCGCGATCGGAGATTTCGGATCGTTCTTCGCCGCGGGGTTGACCACGTCGTTGGCGCCGAGCACCAGCACCACGTCGGTCTGCCCGAACTCGTTGTTGATGTCCTCCATCTCGTAGACAAGGTCGTAGGGCACCTCGGCCTCGGCGAGCAGCACGTTCATGTGCCCCGGCATGCGACCGGCCACCGGATGGATCGCGTAGCGCACGTCGATGCCCTTGGCGATCAGCTTGTCGGTCAGCTCCTTGAGGGCGTGCTGGGCACGCGCCACCGCCAGCCCGTAGCCGGGCACGATCACCACCGTCTCGGCATTGCCGAGCATGAAGGCGGCATCGTCGGCCGAGCCCGACTTCACCGGCCGCTGCTCCTTCGCGCCGCCCGCCTCGGCACCGCCCGCCTCGCCGCCGAAGCCGCCGAGGATGACGTTGAAGAAGGAGCGGTTCATGGCGTGGCACATGATGTAGGACAGGATCGCGCCCGACGAGCCGACCAGCGAGCCCGCGATGATCAGCATCGGGTTGTTCAGCGAGAAGCCGATCCCGGCCGCGGCCCATCCGGAGTACGAATTGAGCATCGACACCACCACCGGCATGTCCGCGCCGCCGATCGGGATGATGATCAGCACCCCGAGCGCGAAGGCGATCGCGGTCATCACGATGAAGGGCAGCCAGGATTGCGTCAGGAAGAACAGGACGCCGAAGCCGAGCATGCCGATCGCCAGCATCAGGTTGATCAGGTGCTGGCCGGCATAGACCACCGGCGCGCCCTGGAACAGCCTGAACTTGTACTTGCCCGAGAGCTTGCCGAAGGCGATCACCGAACCGGAGAAGGTGATCGCGCCGACGAAGGTGCCGATGAACAGCTCGATGCGGTTGCCGTAGGGGATGAAGTTGGCCGCGGCCGCGTCCTGCGGCACCAGGCCGAAGGCTTCCGGCTCGGCCACCACGGCATAGGCGATGCAGACCGCCGCCAGGCCGATCAGCGAGTGCATCGCGGCCACCAGCTCGGGCATCTTGGTCATCTCGACGCGCGCGGCCACGTAGGCGCCCACCGCGCCGCCGACCACCAGCGCGCCGAGCACCAGGGCCAGGCCGAGCGGCAGGTTGGCGCCGAGCCAGGCGGCCTGCCTGGCGATCAGCGCGATCGTGGTGAGGATCGCGATCGCCATCCCGACCATGCCGAACAGGTTGCCGCGCCGCGCGCTCTTCGGGTTCGACAGGCCCTTGAGCGCCTGGATGAAGCAGACCGAGGCGAGCAGGTACAGCAGGGTGACCAGGTTCAGGCTCATCGCGCGCCCTCCTTGCCCTCGCCGGCCGCGCGTTTCGGTTCCTTCTTCCTGAACATCTCCAGCATGCGCCGGGTGACCAGGAAGCCGCCGAACACGTTGACCGCCGCCAGCGCCACTGCCACCGTGCCGAACACCTTGCCGGTGGTGCCCACCGTGAGCGCCGCGGCCAGCATCGCGCCGACGATCACGATCGCCGAGATCGCGTTGGTGACGGCCATCAGCGGCGTGTGCAGCGCCGGCGTCACGTTCCAGACCACGTGGTAGCCCACATAGACGGCCAGCACGAAGATGATCAGGTTGATCACCGTGTGATTGATCAATTCCATCGCGGCCTTCCCCTTACTTGCGCACGACCTCGCCGTCGCGACACAGCAGCGTCGCGGCGACGATGTCGTCGTCCATGTCGATGTTCAAGGCGCCTTCCTTCGTCACGATCAGCTTGAGGAAGTCGGCGAGGTTGCGCGCGTAGAGCGCCGAGGCGTCGGCGCCGACCTGCGCGGCGAGATTGGTGTGGCCGGCGATGGTCACGCCGTGCACCTTCACCACCTGGTCGGCCACCGTCAGCGGGCAGTTGCCGCCGCGCCGGCCGTCGGCGTTCTCGGGCCCGCGCCCGGCGGCCAGGTCGACGATCACCGCGCCCGGCTTCATGGCGGCCACCGTGTCGGCCTGGATCAGGGTCGGCGCGGGCCGCCCCGGGATCAGCGCGGTGCTGATCACGATGTCGGCCTGCTTCGCCCGTTCGTGCACCAGGGCCGCCTGGCGCGCCAGCCACGACGGCGGCATCGGCCGCGCGTAGCCGCCGGTGCCCTGGGCGGCCTCGCGCTCCTCGTCGGTCTCGAAGGGCACGTCGACGAACTTCGCGCCGAGCGACTCGATCTGCTCCTTCACCGCCGGGCGCACGTCGGAAGCCTCGATCACGGCGCCCAGCCGCTTGGCGGTGGCGATCGCCTGCAGGCCCGCCACGCCGGCGCCGAGCACCAGCACGCGGGCGGCCTTCACGGTGCCCGCGGCGGTCATCAGCATCGGCAGGAAGCGCGGATAGAGCGCGGCGGCCACCAGCACCGCCTTGTAGCCAGCGATATTGGCCTGCGAGGACAGCACGTCCAGGCTCTGCGCGCGCGTGGTGCGCGGCGCGGCCTCCAGCGCGAAGCCGGTCACGCCGGCCGCGGCGAGTCGCGCGGCCTGTTCGGCATTGAAGGGATCGAGCATGCCGACCAGCACCGCGCCACGCTTCATCTGCGGCAATTCGTCGCTGTCTGGCGCCTGCACCTTCAGCACGATCTCGGCGGCATAGGCGGCGGCGCGCTCGCCGAGCGTGGCGCCGGCCGCGGCATAGGCCTCGTCGGGGAAGCTGGCGGCCGCCCCGGCGCCGCGCTCGACGCAGACCGAGTGGCCGGCAGCCACGTATTTCTTCACGGTTTCCGGCGTCGCGGCTACGCGCGCCTCGTTCGCCCGCGTCTCGGCAGGCACTCCGATAAGCATCGTGATCCCTCCAGCTTGCGTTCTGATTCTTGGTTTCGACGGCAAGGCGAGCCGGGGAAGCGACGACCGGCTCGAAGGCAACGGCAGATTCCACGCGCCAATGTACCCGAAAGCGCCGGGCGCGCCGAGATCCGGCCCTTTCCCGGTGGACAAACCGTGCCGGATCGTCCAGGCACGGCGCGCGGCGCTGAAAACGGGGCGGCATCGATGCCGGGCGCGGGCCGGCGACGGGCGCCGCGCCGCATCGGCGACGACGCGCCGCGCGAGGCTCGCCCGGGGTTCGGCAGCCGCGCCCGCCAACCGGTAAAATGCACGCCCATGAAACCCGAACTCTGGACCCCGCACGTCACGGTGGCCGCGATCGTCGAGCGCGACGGCCGTTTCCTGCTGATCGAGGAACACACCTCGGGCGGCCTGCGGCTCAACCAGCCGGCCGGCCATCTCGAGGCCGGCGAGACGCTGGTCGACGCCGTGATCCGCGAAACCCTCGAGGAAACCGCGCATCCGTTCGAGCCGCAGGCGCTGGTGGGCGTCTACCAGACGCATTTCGAGCGGCCCGCCAAGGGCGGCGCGACCTACCTGCGCTTCACCTTCTGCGGGCGGGCCGGCGAGGCCGTCGCAGGGCTTGCGCTCGACGAGGGCATCGTCCGCACGCTGTGGATGACGGCCGAGGAGCTGCGCGCCGCCGAGGACCGCCACCGCACGCCCGCGGTGATGCGCTGCGTCGACGACTATCTCGCCGGTCGCCGCGTGCCGCTGGAGTTCGTCCATACGCATTCCGTCGCGCCCTATCGCGCGACGCCCGAACATCAGGCTGTCAGCAAATGAAGAAGCAACGTGTCGTGGTCGGCATGTCGGGCGGTGTCGATTCGTCGGTCACCGCGTGGCTGCTCAAGGAACAGGGTTACGACGTGGTCGGCCTGTTCATGAAGAACTGGGAAGACGATGACGACGGCGAGTACTGCTCGACGCGCCAGGACTGGATCGACGTGGTGTCGGTGGCGGACCTGATCGGCATCGACGTGGAAGCCGTCAACTTCGCCGCCGAGTACAAGGACCGCGTGTTCGCGGAGTTCCTGCGCGAGTACTCCGCCGGGCGCACGCCGAACCCGGACGTGCTCTGCAATGCCGAGATCAAGTTCAAGGCCTTCCTCGACCACGCCATGTCGCTGGGCGCCGAGACCATCGCCACCGGCCACTACGCACGCGTGCGCGAACGCGAGGGCCGCTTCGAGCTGCTCAAGGCCTTCGACCACACCAAGGACCAGTCCTACTTCCTGCACCGGCTGAACCAGGCGCAACTGTCGAAGACGCTGTTCCCGCTCGGCGAGATGCCGAAGACGCGGGTGCGCGAGATCGCCGAGCAGATCGGCCTGCCGAACGCGAAGAAGAAGGATTCGACCGGTATCTGCTTCATCGGCGAGCGGCCGTTCCGCGATTTCCTGAACCGCTACCTGCCGACCAGGCCGGGGCCGATGAAGACGCCCGACGGCAAGCGCGTCGGCGAGCATATCGGGCTGGCCTTCTACACCTTCGGCCAGCGCAAGGGCATCGGCCTGGGCGGCAGCAAGGACGGCAGCGGCGAACCCTGGTTCGTGGCCGGCAAGGACATCGCCTCGAACACGCTCTACGTCGCGCAGGGCCACGAGCATCCCTGGCTGCTGTCGCGCGAGCTGGTGGCGGGCAACGTCAGCTGGGTGGCCGGCGAGCCGCCCGCCGACGGCTTCGCCTGCGGCGCGAAAACGCGCTACCGCCAGGCCGACGCGCCCTGCTCCTTCGCCCGCGCGAAGGCCGGCGAAGCGGGCGAGGCGCGCTTCTCGCTCGGTTTCGACACGCCGCAATGGGCCGTCACGCCGGGCCAGTCGGCGGTGCTCTACGACGGCGAGATCTGCCTGGGCGGCGGCATCATCGAATCGGTCGCGACCGGCCAGCCGGGCTCGGCCGAGGCGGTCGCCGCGGCGCGCGCGCACGAGCTGGCGAGCGGCCTGGCGAGCTGAGCGCCGCGCCGGCAGACCCGGGCAACCGGGGCCGGCGGCGCCCGCGCGGAAAGCGCCAAGCTTTCAATCGCCTTCAAAGAGGGCACGCTTCGAGGCGCGCTGACACATTCTCGGTTTAGACTTGCGGCACGCGACAATCGGTCGCTGATCGGTGGCAGCCCCACCGGCGGCCTGCCTCGCGCGCCGCCAGCCGCACCCCGGCCGGCGGCGGCATGGCGGCCAACCGAAGAACAAGGAATCCCCCCATGTTTGCAAGACGTTATCTCGCGATGTGGTGCGCGACGCTCGCGCTCGTGCTGCTCGTCGTCCTCGCCTCGGCCCACCTGATCGCCTGGCCCTGGTGCCTGATCCCCGCCGCCTTCGTCGCGCTCGGCCTCTACGACCTGAAACAGGATCATCACGCGATCCTGCGGAACTACCCGCTCTGGGGCCACTTCCGCTTCATGTTCGAGTTCATCCGCCCCGAGATCCGCCAGTATTTCGTCGAGGACGACACCGACGAGAAGCCCTTCTCTCGCGCGCAGCGCAGCGTGGTCTACCAGCGCGCCAAGAACGTCGCCGACAACCGGCCCTACGGCACCGAGCTCAACGTCAAGGCCACCGCGCACGAGTGGATCAGCCACTCGCTGGCGCCGACCAAGCTCGCCAACCACGACTTCCGGATCCGCGTCGGCGCGAGCCGCGCCCAGCCCTACGACATCTCGATCTTCAACATCTCGGCGATGAGCTTCGGCTCGCTGTCGGCCAACGCGATCCGCTCGCTCAACCTGGGCGCGAAGAAGGGCGGTTTCGCGCACGACACCGGCGAGGGCTCGCTGTCGAAGTACCATCGCGAGCACGGCGGCGACATCATCTGGGAAATCGCCTCCGGTTACTTCGGATGCCGTAACGACGACGGCAGCTTCAATCCCGACAAGTTCGCCAGGCAGGCGGCCGACCCGCAGGTCAAGATGATCGAGGTGAAGCTCTCGCAGGGCGCCAAGCCGGGTCACGGCGGCGTGCTGCCGGCCGCCAAGATCACCCCTGAGATCGCCGAGACGCGCGGCGTGCCGATGGGCAAGGACTGCATCTCGCCGGCCACCCATTCGGAGTTCTCGACGCCGCGCGGGCTGCTCGAATTCGTCGAGCGGCTGCGCACGCTCTCGGGCGGCAAGCCGACCGGCTTCAAGCTCTGCATCGGCCATCCCTGGGAATTCTTCGGCATCGCCAAGGCCATGCTCGAGACCGGCATCGTGCCTGACTTCATCGTGGTGGACGGCGCCGAGGGCGGCACCGGCGCGGCGCCGCTCGAATTCACCGACCACGTCGGCGTGCCGCTGCAGGAAGGCCTGCTGCTGGTGCACAACACCCTGGTGGGGATCGGCCTGCGCGAGCGCGTGAAGATCGGCGCGAGCGGCAAGATCATCACCGCCTTCGACGTGGCGCGCACGCTGGCGATCGGCGCGGACTGGGTGAACTCGGCGCGCGGCTTCATGTTCGCGGTCGGCTGCATCCAGGCCCAGACCTGCCATACCGGCCGCTGCCCGACCGGCGTGGCGACCCAGGACGAGGTGCGCCAGCGCGCGCTGGTGGTGCCCGACAAGTCCGAGCGCGTCTACAACTTCCACCGCAACACGCTGCATGCGCTGCAGGAACTGGTGCAGGCCGCCGGCCTCGCGCATCCGGCCGACCTGCGCGCGCATCACATCGTGCAGCGCATCGCGCCGCACGAGGTCCGGCTGATGTCGCAACTGCTCAAGTACGTGAAGCCGGGCGCGCTGCTCGGCGGCGAGAAGCTCGGCCTCACGCTCTACGACACCTGGTGGCCGGTGTCGCGCAGCGATACCTTCACGATCGGCGACGCCGCCTACGCGGCCTACGATTGAGCCTCGGCCGGCGCTGGCCTCGAGCGCCGGCGCTGCCGCGCATGCATGAAAAAAACGCCCCGCCGGCTGATCCCGGCGGGGCGTTCTTGCTGGCGGGCGGCACGCTCGCGACTCAGTCCTGCGGCACCGTGTCGATGAAGGTCTGGCGCTGCGAGAGCTTCTGGTAGTGCTTGTCGAGATTGGGATGGCGTTCGCGCCAGCCCAGCTCCGGCATGCGGAAATCGAGATAACCGAGCGCGCAGCCGAGCGTGACGTCGGCCAGCGTGTAGTGGTTGCCGGCGCACCACGGCTTGCCGCCGAGGCCCTGCGACATGGCCACCAGGCCGTCGTCGATCTTGCGCTGCTGGCGCGCGATCCAGGCCTCGCTGCGCTGCTCGGGGGTGCGCTGCACGTTCTCGATGCGGATCCCGACCGAGGCGTCGAGCACGCCGTCGCCGAGCGCCTCCCAGCACCGCACCTCGACGCGTTCGCGGCCCGAGGCCGGGATCAGCTTGCCGACCGGCGACAGCGTGTCGACGTATTCGCAGATCACGCGCGAATCGAACACGGCCGCGCCGTCCTCCATCACCAGGCACGGCACCTTGCCGAGCGGATTGGCGGCGTGGATCGTGGTGTCGTTTGCCCACACGTTCTCGAGTTCCAGCTTGTAGTCGATCTTCTTTTCGGCGAGCACGATACGCGCCTTGCGCACGTAAGGGCTGCTGAGCGAACCGATGAGTTTCATCATCCTGCCTGAAATGTAAATAGCGCCCGAGAGTATACGTCGTCGGCGATCATAACCGGGCCTGCCGGCTGTCCGCCAAGTCGGCCATCCGGCCTGTGGATCGGATGCAACAGCCGCCGGGCGCCATTTGGCGGCCCGCGCGGCGGTGCCGGGCAGCGGGCGCGGCGCCCGCCACAGCGCTACAATCGCGCCATGAACGCCGCCACCGAAACCGCCCTCGCCCCCGACGTCTACCGCCAGCGCCGTGCGCGCGTGCTCGCCGCGCTGCGCGCCTCGGGCGGCGGCGTCGCGATCGTCCCCACCGCCCAGGAAGTGATGCGCAACCGCGATGCCGGCTATCCGTTCCGGCACGACAGCTACTTCTATTACCTGAGCGGCTTCTGCGAACCCGACGCGCTGCTGGTGCTCGACGCGAGCGCCGCCGAGGGCGAGCCGCAATCGATCCTGTTCTGTCGTGCGAAACATCCCGAGCGCGAGATCTGGGAAGGTTTCCACTACGGGCCCGAAGCCGCGCGCGAGGCCTTCGGCTTCGACGCCGCCTTCCCCAACGACGCGCTCGACGCCGAGCTGCCGCGCCTGCTGGCCGACGCGGTCGCGGTGCACTACCGCTTCGGCGCCTCGCCCGAGCTCGAGCGCAAGCTCGCCGGCTGGCTCGACGCGGTGCGCGCCAAGGCCCGCTCGGGCGTGGCCGCGCCGGCCTCCGCCCACGATCTCGCGCCGCTGCTCGACGAGATGCGGCTGGTGAAGGACGCCCACGAGCAGGCCATCATGCGCCGCGCCGCCAGCATCTCGGCCAGCGCCCATCGGCGCGCGATGGCGGCCACGCGCCCCGGCATTCGCGAATACGAGATCGAGGCCGAGCTGCTGCACGAATTCCGCCGCCACGGCTCGGCCGGCCCCGCCTATGGCTCGATCGTCGCGGCCGGCGCCAATGCCTGCGTGCTGCACTACCCGGCCGGCAACGCGGTGGCGCGCGACGGCGACCTGATCCTGATCGACGCGGCCTGCGAACTGGAGGGCTACGCCTCCGACATCACCCGCACCTTTCCCGCCAACGGCAGATTCTCGGGCCCGCAGCGCGCGCTCTACGACATCGTGCTGGCCGCGCAGGCCGCCGCCGCCGCGGCCACGCGCCCCGGCGTGCCCTTCGAGGCGCCGCACGAGGCGGCGGTGCGCGTGCTCGCGCAGGGCCTGCTCGACACCGGCATCGTGCCGAAGTCGCGCTTTGCTAGCGTCGACGACGTGATCGCCGAGCGCGCCTACGCGCGCTTCTACATGCACCGCACCGGCCACTGGCTCGGCATGGACGTGCACGATTGCGGCGACTACCGCCAGCGCGACGCCGAGCGCGACGCGCAGGGCATGCTGCCGTGGCGCTCGCTGCGCGAGGGCATGGCGCTGACCATCGAGCCGGGCCTCTACGTGCGCGCGGCCGACGACGTGCCGGCCGAATTCCACGACATCGGCATCCGCATCGAGGACGACGCCTTCGTGACGGCCGACGGCTGCGAGCTGATCACGCGCGAGGTGCCGGTGGCGGCCGACGAGATCGAGGCGCTGATGCGCGACGCCCGCGGCAGCTCGGGCACGCTCGCGCGATGACGCCGGCTTCCACCACCCACGCCCCGTTCGACGCCGATATCGCCATCGTCGGCGCGGGCCCGGTCGGGCTCGCGCTGGCCGGCTGGCTGGCGCGGCGCAGCGCGACGCAGGCGCTGTCGACGGTGCTGGTCGATGCGCGCGATCCCTCGGCGAGCCTCGGCGACCCGCGCGCGATCGCGGTCTCGCACGGCAGCCGCGTGCTGCTCGGCGCGCTCGGCTGGCCCGCCGACGCGACGCCGATCCGCCATATCCACGTCTCGCAGCGCGGCCACTTCGGGCGCACCCTGATCGACCGCGATGAACACGGCGTCGATGCGCTCGGTTACGTGGCGCGCTACGGCTCGCTGGTCGACACGCTGGCGCGCGCGGTGCGCGGCACCCGCGTGCAGTGGCTGACCTCGACCAGCGCGCGCGCGCCGCAGCAGGACGCCGAGGGCGTGACGGTCACGCTGGACACCCCGCAGGGCGAGCGGGTGCTGCGCGTGCGCACGCTGGTCAACGCCGAGGGCGGCCTGTTCCAGGACACGCCGCGCGACGGCGACGGCGACACGCGCCATCGCCGCGACTACGCGCAGACGGCGATCGTCGGCACGGTGAGCGTCTCGGCGCCGAAGCCGAACGTAGCCTGGGAACGCTTCACCGCCGAGGGCCCGCTCGCGCTGCTGCCCACCGGCGGCGCCGGCCAGGCCGACTACGCGCTGGTCTGGTGCTGCTCGCCCGCCGAGGCCGCGCGCCGCGCGACGCTGCCCGACGAGGCCTTCCTCGAGGAACTGGGCATCGCCTTCGGCGAGCGCATGGGCCGCTTCACGCGCATCGTCGGCCGCGCGGCCTTCCCGCTCGGGCTGGCCGCCGCGCCGACCCTGGTCAAGGGCCGCATCGCGATCGTCGGCAACGCCGCCCAGACGCTGCACCCGGTGGCCGGCCAGGGCCTGAACCTGGGCCTGCGCGACGCGCACACGCTGGTGGACGCGATCTCCGAACATGGCGCCACGCCGCTCGCGCTGGCCGCCTTCAACACGCGTCGCGCGCTCGACCGCCGCCTCACGATCGGCGCGACCGATACGCTGGCGCGCCTGTTTACGGTCGAATCGCGCGCGCTCGGGGCGCTGCGCGGCGCCGCGCTGAGCGCGCTCGAGTTCGTGCCGCCGCTCAAGACGGCGATCGCGCGCCAGATGATGTTCGGCCAGCGGCGCTGAACCCGCGGCGGGACCATGCAGGGCCGTGCGCGGCGAGGCCGGCCGCCCGGCGCGGATCCGCCCCGATTTCCCGGCCGCGTGCGCAGCGCGGCTTTCGCCGCCCGCCATGGCGCGCCGTCACCGCGATTTCATCAAAGCTTCATCGCGATTTGACGCTAGTCGACAATTGCGCCCGCCCGGCCCCGCGCCCGCTTACGGTAAAATGCGCGTTTTCCCTCCGCCCGATCCCGGCCCGCGCCCACGCGCGGGCGCTGCCATTGCGATGCCCGTTCTCGGCTCTCACGTCCTGCGCAACAACCTGTTCGTCGCCCCCATGGCCGGCGTCACGGACCGCCCGTTCCGCCAGCTCTGCAAGCGGCTCGGGGCCGGCTACGCCGTCTCCGAGATGGTCGCCTCCAACGCCCAGCTCTGGAAGAGCGAGAAGACCATGCGGCGCGCCAACCACGCCGGCGAGGTCGAGCCGATCGCCGTGCAGATCGCCGGCGCCGATCCGGCCATGATGGCCGAGGCGGCGCGCTACAACGTCGCCAACGGCGCGCAGATCATCGACATCAACATGGGCTGCCCGGCCAAGAAGGTCTGCAACGTCGCGGCCGGCTCGGCCCTGCTGCAGAACGAGCCGCTGGTGGTGCGGATCGTCTCGGCGGTGGTGGCGGCGGTCGGCAGCGGGCCCGACGCGGTGCCCGTCACGCTGAAGATCCGCACCGGCTGGGACCGCGACCACAAGAACGCGCTGACCATCGCGCGCCTGGCCGAGGAGGCAGGCATCTCGATGCTGACCGTGCACGGCCGCACCCGCGCCGACCTCTACCGCGGCGAGGCCGAATACGAGACCATCGCCGCCGTGAAGGCCTCGGTGAAGATCCCGGTGGTCGCCAACGGCGACATCACCTCGCCGCGCAAGGCACGCGCCGTGCTCGACGCCACCGGCGCGGACGCGCTGATGATCGGTCGCGCCGCGCAAGGCCGGCCCTGGTTGTTCCGCGAAATCGATCATTTCCTGCAAACCGGCGAAACCCTGCCGGCGCCGAGCGTCGACGAGATCCAGCAACTGCTCAACGAGCACCTCGAGGATCACTACGCGTTCTACGGTGAATTTACCGGCGTACGTACTGCGCGCAAGCACATCGGCTGGTACACTCGCGGCCTTTCGGGCGCCAACGCATTCCGGCATCGGATGAACACGCTCGATACCACACGCGAACAGCTTGCCGCCGTCAACGACTACTTCGACGCGCAGCGCGCCCTGTCCGATCATCTCGTCTATGTCGACGACGAGGACAGCGCAACCGACCCTATTCAATAGCAGCATGAGCAAGCACAACATCGAACAATGTGTCCGCGACAGCCTGGACGTGTATTTCCGGGATCTCGACGGCTCCAATCCGCATGACGTCTACGACATGGTGATGTCCTGCGTCGAGAAGCCGATGCTCGAGGTGGTGCTCGAACAGGCGGGCGGCAACCAGTCGCTCGCCGCCGAGTACCTCGGCATCAACCGCAACACCTTGCGCAAGAAGCTGCAGCAGCACGGGCTGCTGTAGTCCGGCGGGCTCGCTCGCGCGGCCGCTTCGTTCCCGTTTTCCTGGCTATTGGCTACTGGTGCTCCCCATCATGATCAAGCAAGCGCTCCTCTCCGTTTCGGATAAAACCGGCATCGTCGAATTCGCGACGGCCCTCTCGCAGCAGGGCGTCAAGCTGCTGTCGACGGGCGGCACCGCGAAACTGCTCGCCGAGGCGGGCCTCCCGGTGACCGAAGTGGCCGACTACACCGGCTTCCCCGAAATGCTCGACGGGCGCGTGAAGACGCTGCACCCGAAGGTGCACGGCGGGATCCTGGCGCGCCGCGACCTGCCCGAGCACATGCAGGCGCTCGACGCGCACGGCATCCCGACCATCGACCTGCTGGTGGTGAACCTGTACCCGTTCGTCGCGACCATCGCCAAGGACGACTGCACGCTGGCCGACGCGATCGAGAACATCGACATCGGCGGCCCGACCATGCTGCGCTCGGCCGCGAAGAACCATCGCGACGTGACGGTGATCGTCGACCCGGCCGACTACGCCGTGGTGCTCGACGAGATGAAGGCCAACGGCAACACGGTCGGCTACCCGACCAACTTCCGTCTCGCCACCAAGGTGTTCGCGCATACCGCGCAATACGACGGCGCGATCACCAACTACCTGACCAGCCTGACCGAGGAGCTGCAGCACGCCACGCGCCAGCCCTACCCGGCCACGCTGAACCTGGCCTTCGACAAGGTGCAGGACCTGCGCTACGGCGAGAACCCGCACCAGAGCGCCGCGTTCTACCGTGACCTGGCCGCGCCGGCCGGGTCGCTCGCGAACTACAGCCAGTTGCAGGGCAAGGAACTGTCCTACAACAACATCGCCGATTCCGATGCGGCCTGGGAATGCGTGAAGACCTTCGACGTCCCGGCCTGCGTGATCATCAAGCACGCCAACCCGTGCGGCGTGGCGCTCGGCGCGGATGCGGCCGAAGCCTATGCCAAGGCCTTCCAGACCGATCCGACCTCGGCCTTCGGCGGCATCATCGCGTTCAACCGCGAGGTGGACGAAGCCGCCGCGCAGGCGGTGGCCAAGCAGTTCGTCGAAGTGCTGATCGCGCCGTCCTTCTCGGCCGCGGCGCGCCAGGTGTTCGCCGCCAAGCAGAACGTGCGCCTGCTCGAGATCGCGCTGGGCGACGGCTTCAACGCCTTCGACCTGAAGCGCGTCGGCGGCGGCCTGCTGGTGCAGTCGCTCGACTCGCGCAACGTGCAGCCTGATGAACTGCGCGTGGTCACCAAGCGCCAGCCGACCCCGAAGGAACTCGGCGACCTGCTGTTCGCCTGGCGCGTCGCCAAGTTCGTCAAGTCGAACGCGATCGTGTTCTGCGGCAACGGCATGACGCTCGGCGTCGGCGCCGGCCAGATGAGCCGCGTCGACTCGGCGCGCATCGCCGGCATCAAGGCGCAGAACGCGGGCCTCACGCTGGCTGGCTCGGCGGTCGCCTCGGACGCCTTCTTCCCGTTCCGCGACGGCCTCGACGTGGTGGTGGCCGCCGGCGCGACCGCGGTGATCCACCCGGGCGGCTCGATGCGCGACGACGAAGTGATCGCGGCGGCCGACGAACACGGCATCGCGATGGTGCTGACCGGCATCCGCCACTTCCGCCACTGATCGCGCGCCTTCGGGCGCCCGCCCGGCGCACTGGCGCCGAGGCACGAAACGGCGGCCGGGCCCTGCCCCGCCGCCGTTTTTCATGCCCGGCCGACGGCCATTCGCCTGCCGTGCCGGCGATCGTTGTACCATCGCCCCATCCACGGCCTTTCCTCCCGCTCCCCATCCGTTCTTCATGCGTATCATCGGCATCGACCCCGGCCTGCGCGTCACCGGCTTCGGCGTGATCGACGTGCAGGGCAGCCGGCTCGCCTACGTGACGAGCGGCGTGATCCGCACCCCGACCGCCGAACTCTCGGTGCGCCTGGGCACCATCTTCGACGGCGTCTCGACCCTGGTGCGCGAGTACCGGCCCGACCAGTCGGCGATCGAGAAGGTGTTCGTCAACGTCAATCCGCAATCCACCCTGCTGCTCGGCCAGGCCCGCGGCGCGGCGATCTGCGGCCTGGTGGCGGGCGGCCTGGCGGTGGCCGAATACACGCCCACCCAGCTGAAGCAGGCGGTGGTCGGCTACGGCCGCGCCACCAAGGAGCAGATGCAGCAGATGGTGGTGCGCCTGCTCGGCCTGTCGGGGCTGCCCGGCACCGACGCGGCCGACGCGCTCGGCATGGCGATCTGCCATGCGAATGCCGGCGACGCGCTCGCCACGCTCGGCGGCCTGGCCCCGACGCTCGGCAAGAAGGGCTATCGCGTGCGGCGCGGCCGGCTGGTCGGCTGAAGCCGCCGCGGCGCGTACCGCGCCCGCGCCTGCGCTACACTCGCGCTTTCCGTCCCTCCTCGTTCCCGCCCTCGCCATGATCGGTCGCATTGCCGGCACCCTGCTCGAAAAGAATCCGCCCCACCTGCTCGTGGACTGCAACGGCGTCGGCTACGAGCTCGACGTGCCGATGAGCACCTTCTACAACCTGCCGCACACGGGCGAGCGCGTGGTGCTGCTCACCCAGCTGATCGTGCGCGAGGATGCCCACCTGCTGTACGGCTTCCTGACCCCGCAGGAGCGCACCACCTTCCGCGAGCTGCTGAAGATCAGCGGGATCGGCGCGCGCATGGCGCTGGCCGTGCTCTCGGGCATGAGCGTGCAGGAGCTCTCGCAGGTGGTCACCCTGCAGGACAGCGCGCGCCTCACGCGCCTGCCCGGCATCGGCAAGAAGACCGCCGAGCGCCTGCTGCTGGAGCTCAAGGGCAAGCTCGGCGCCGATCTCGGCGAACTGGCCGGCCAGGCCTCGCAGTCGGACCACGCGGCCGACATCCTCAACGCGCTGCTCGCGCTCGGTTATTCGGAAAAGGAAGCGCTGGCCGCGATCAAGAACGTGCCGGCCGGCACCGGCGTGTCCGACGGCATCAAGCTCTCGCTGAAGGCGCTCTCGAAGGCCTGAGGCGGCGATCCCCGGCTTCGCGGCGCCGGCGGCGGCGCGCGGGTCGGCCGCTCGGCCGACTCTTGGGCGGCAGGCCGCGCGGTACAATGCGCCCATGATCGAAACCGACAAACTCGCCGGCGAACGCGTGATCGCCGCCACGCCCGCCTCGTCGCACGAGGAGGCGTTCGAACGCGCGCTGCGCCCGCGCCAGCTCGACGAATACGTCGGCCAGGAAAAGGTGCGCGGCCAGCTCGAGATCTTCATCGAGGCCGCCAAGCGCCGCTCGGAAGCGCTCGACCACGTGCTGCTGTTCGGCCCGCCGGGCCTGGGCAAGACCACGCTCGCGCACATCATCGCGCGCGAGATGGGGGTGAACCTGCGACAGACCTCGGGCCCGGTGCTGGAGCGCCCGGGCGACCTGGCCGCCCTGCTCACCAACCTCGAAGCCAACGACGTGCTGTTCATCGACGAGATCCACCGGCTATCGCCGGTGGTCGAGGAAATCCTGTACCCGGCGCTCGAGGACTACCAGATCGACATCATGATCGGCGAGGGGCCGGCCGCGCGCAGCGTCAAGCTCGACCTGCAGCCCTTCACCCTGGTCGGCGCGACCACCCGCGCCGGCATGCTGACCAATCCGCTGCGCGACCGCTTCGGGATCGTCGCGCGGCTGGAGTTCTACGACGCGGGGCAACTGTCGCGGATCGTCCAGCGCTCGGCCTCGCTGCTGCAGGCCCGCATCGATCCGCAAGGCGCGCTCGAGATCGCGCGCCGCTCGCGCGGCACGCCGCGGATCGCCAACCGCCTGCTGCGCCGCGTGCGCGACTACGCCGAGGTCAAGGCCGACGGCGCGATCACCGCCGAGGTGGCCGATGCCGCGCTGGCGATGCTCGATGTCGATCCGGTCGGCTTCGACCTGATGGACCGCAAGCTGCTCGAGGCGATCCTGCACAAGTTCGACGGCGGCCCGGTCGGCGTCGACAACCTGGCCGCGGCGATCGGCGAGGAACGCGACACCATCGAGGACGTGCTCGAGCCCTACCTGATCCAGCAGGGTTTCCTGCAGCGCACGCCGCGCGGGCGAGTCGCCACCCTGCTGACCTACCGGCACTTCGGCCTGCCGGTGCCCGACGCGGGCGGCCCCGCGCACGGCGTGCCCGACGCCGACCAGCCGCGCTAGCCGGGCAACGGGAGCCGAGAGATGTCCGAGCCGCCGCGTGAACCCAGCACCAGCGCCCCCGGACATCGGCTCGCCGAGCGGCTGCGCCGCCATCTCGCGAGCGGCATCACCCTGCTCACCTCGGGCGGCGGCGGCCCGAGCATCGATTTTTCCTCCCCGCCCGGCGATCCGGGGCTGTTCGGCCCCGAGGCCGTCTGCTGGCGCGTGCATGGCGACTTCACCTCGATGATGGCGGGCGGCATCGCCGCGCTGCTGCTGCAGGCCCTGCATCCGCTGGCGCTGGCCGGCGTCTGGGATCATTCGAGCTTTCGCACCGACATCCTCGGCCGGCTGCGCCGCACCGCCACCTTCGTCGCCGGCACCACCTTCGGCAGCCAGGCCGACGCGCTGGGCCTGATCGCGCGCGTCAGGTCGATCCACGACGGCGTGACGGGCACGGCGCCGGACGGCAGGCCCTATCGCGCCAGCGACCCGGCTCTCCTGACCTGGGTGCACGTGGCCGAGGTGTCGAGCTTCATGGCCGCGCACCTGCGCTACGTGAATCCCGCCCTGGGCGGCGAGGAACAGGACCGCTACTACGCCGAGACGGCACGCATCGCGATGCTGCTGGGTGCCGGGCAGGTGCCGGTCTCGCGCGCCGAGATCCGCGCCTATCTCGAACGGATGCGCGGCGAACTGATCGCCAGCGAGCGCACCCATGAAGTGATTCGCGTGCTGCGCGACACGCCGGTGCCGCGCCCCTCGATGCGGCCGGCGCTGCGCCTGCTGTTCCATGCCGGCGTCGACCTGCTGCCCGACTGGGCGCAGGTCCAGCTCGGGCTCGCTTCGCTGGCACCGGTCCGGCGCGTGGTCGCGCGACCGGGCGTGAGGTTGGTCGCGCCGGTGCTGCGCTGGGCGCTCGTCAACGGCG
>NZ_VWWC01000131.1:0-19858 GCF_011753175.1 Burkholderia sp. Cy-637
TCGCTGCGTGCGCCGCCGCGGCCGGCTTCGCCGTCGCCAGCGCCGGCAGCGTCACCGGCGACTTCGGCACCGACGTCACCGCGCTCACCGGCTTGGCCGCCGTCGCCTCGCCATGCGCCTGCGCATTCACCGGCACCACCGCCAGCGGATGCGGGCTCACCGCGCCCGAGGTCGGCAGCGGCACGAAACCGTCACCGGATGCCAGCGCGCGCCGAGTCGTGTCGATCGTCGACGCGGCTTGCGGCATCGCTGCCGCCGACTTCGCCGCAACCGCCGAAACCGCGACCGCCGCCCCGCTCGCCGAAGCCGCGCTTGCCGCCGCCACCCCACTCGCAGGCGCACCGGCCACCGCCGTCGCCGAGGCACCGGAAGCCGCTCCCGCCGCCTCGATCGCCGCCACCTCCGATGCGCTCAGCGGCGCGATCGTCACCGGTCGCAGGAAAGCCGTGAAGCGCAGGTTCGCCTCCACGCCGGCATCGTTGGCCGAGCCGCGCTTGAAGCGCATGTCGTCGAGCGCCGCGTAGGGCACGGCCAGCAGCACCTTCTCGCTGAACAGCCGCAGCTTCGCGTAATCGCCCTTCACCGGCAGCACGATGGTGTAGGTATCGAAGCGCCCGGGCGTGTCGTGCCCCGGCTTGTACTCGGCCTTGTCGAGCGTGACGCCGGCCGCGGCCGCGGCCTCGAACAGGCGCATCACGATCTCGCCGGTGTGCGCCGAATCGCCCAGCCCGCGATAGAAGCCGGCCAGCCGATCGGCGGCCAGCTCGGGCGCCGAGATCACCGGTTTGGGCGGCGGCAGCGTGGCCAGGCGCGCCGCCGAGCGCGTCTCGTCCTCGACGCGCGCGGCCATGCCGGGCAGCACGCCGAGCCACAGCAGCGCGGCGCAGACCAGCGCCGCGCCGGCCGCCAAAGGGCCGGTGCCGAAGCGCGCCAGCGCGAGGCGCAGCCGCAGCAGGCCGCGCGCGAGGGATTGCAGGTTCACGATCCGCTCCCCCGCCATTGCACCTCGACCTGGAACCGCAGCACCGGGTCCATGCCGTCCTTCACGAGCTCGTGCCGGGTCAGCGTCACGCGGCCCAGCAGCGGCTGCCTGCCGAGCGCGGCCAGGTAGTCGAGCAGGTCCTGGCTGCCCGCGCATTCGGCCTCGATGCGGATCAGCGCGCGCGCCGGCTCGGGGGTAATGCTCATCAGCGCGATCTGCGCCGGGGTGGCCGCTTCGATCGAATCGAGCAGCGCGTCCCAGGGCAGGTTCAGGCGCGCCACCGCCAGGTTGACGGCCGCCGCCTGCTTGGCGTCGACCGGCTCGCGGTGCACGCGCTGCGCCGCGCGCAGGATCCGCTCGTTGCGCTCGACGATGCGCGCGGTCTGCGCGTCGAGCGCCTGCAGCCTGACGATCAGCGTCTGCGCGCGCCACGCGGCCACGCCGCACAGCAGCAGGCCGACCAGCGCGAGCCAGCCGGCCGCTTCGCGCGAGCGGCGCGCCTCAGGCATCCTCGCGCTCCCCGAACAAGCCGCGCGCGCGGCTCACCAGCACCGCCACCAGCAGCAGGTAGGGCACCAGCGGCGCGCACTGGGCCACGCTCAGCGCGCGCCAGGCCTCGGGCAAGGCCGCGCCCAGCGCGTCGGCCAGGCTGCCGAGCGAGGCCGTGCTGGCCACCGCGAAGGTCTGCGCGCAGCCCACCAGCAGCGAGGCGAGAAAGGCTCCGCCCAGCGAGCCGAGCCCGCCGATCACCACCACCGCGAACACCACCGAGCCGACCGTGCCGGCCATCGACGGCTCGACCACCGTCAGCGGCGCGCCGATCGCCCCGGCCAGCGCGGCCAGCGCCGTGCCGGCCGCGAACACCAGGGTGGTCAGACGCGGCACGTCGTGGCCGAGCGCCTCGACCGCGGCGCGATGGGTGAGCGCCGCGCGCACGATGCGGCCCGTCTGCGAGACGCGCAGCAGCAGGCCCAGCGCCAGCAGCATGACCACCGAGACCAGCATCGCGAAACCGCGATAACGCGGGAAGGCCGCGCCATAGAGCGTGAACCAGGTGCCGTCGAGCCCGGCCGGCACCGTGGCGGCGAGCGGCGCGGCGCCCCAGGCCAGCTTCGCGCCCTCGGCGATCAGGTAGGCCAGCCCGAAGGTCAGCAGCATCTCGCCGAGATGGCCTTGCGCGCGCACGCGGCGCAGCAGCAGGCGCTCGACCAGCGCGCCGAGCCCGCCCACCAGCAGCGGCGCCAGCACGAAGGCCGCCCAGGGATCGAGCCGCGCCGCCAACAACACGCCGAAGTAGGCGCCGAGCAGGTAGAAGCTGGCATGCGCGAAATTGAGCACGCCCAGCAGGCTGAAGATCAGCGTCAGCCCCGCCGACAGCATGAACAGCAGGAGCCCGTAACCGAGGCCCGTCAGCAGGTTGACCAGGAAGGACTGCACGCGCGCGTCAGAGCGCCAGCGGCGCGAGCGCGGCGCGCAGCGCCTCGGGCAGCGGCACCGGGCGCCGGCTCTCGCGGCCCACGTAGACGTGCACGAAATGACCCTGCGCGGCCGGCGCCGCCTCGCCCTCGGCGAACAGGCCGATCTCGTAGCGCACGCTCGAGCTGCCCAGCCGCGCCACGCGCAGGCCGGCCTCGACGCGCTGCGGGAAGGACAGCGAGGCGTAGTAGTTGCACTGCGTCTCGACCACCAGGCCGATGGTCTCGCCGCGCTCGAAATCGAGCACGCCGCGCGCGATCAGGTAGTCGTTGACCACCGTGTCGAAGTAGCTGTAGTAGACGACATTGTTGACGTGGCCATAGACGTCGTTGTCCATCCAGCGCGTCGGGATGGCGAGGAAATGGCGGTAGGCCTCGCGGCCGAGCGGCGCGGGTTTGCCGGCGGGTTGATTCATGGGAAACGCGCTCCGTTGGGTGGATGATCGCAAGCTTGCTCAGGCGCGCCAGCGCGGCGTCTCGCCGGTGGCCCAGACCACGGCGAGAAACACCGCGCTCAGGACCAGCACCGCCAGCAGGAAGCGCCCCTGCCCGCGCTTGGGCGGGTAGACGAAGGCGGCGCCCGACATCAGCGCGACATAGGCCAGCAGGACCAGCCAGCCCTGCCAGGTGGCGGGCGCACCCCAGCCCCAGCCATGGGTTTTCGCCGGGAACCAGTAAGGATCCATGTCTCGCTCGCTTGCTCGAATTCGTGACGATGCCGGCGATTCTATGGGAGCGTCGGGGTACTGACCAGCCGGGCGGCGACACGAAAAGACACGATGTCCCGGGAATTCGCGCCGGCCGGGCTCGTCGAAACCTGACATCGAGATGACAATCTCGCGATATCGACCACCTACGCGACGAGGATTCCATGCCCGCTTCCCACCTGATCACCACCGCCTTCGAACTGCCCGGCCAGCGCATCGAGGCCTCGCTCGGCATCGCGCGCGGCATCGTGGTGCGCTCGCGCTCGATAGTCGGCTCGTTCGGCGCCGCGATCCAGACGATCTTCGGCGGCAATATCTCGCTCTATACCTCGCTGTGCGAGCGCGCCCGGCAGGAAGCCTACGACAAGATGCTGGCCCAGGCCGCCGGGCTCGGCGCCAACGCCATCATCGGCATGCGCTACGACGCCACCGAGATCGGCTCGGGCATCACCGAGGTGCTCTGCTACGGCACGGCCGTGCGCGTGGTGCCGGCCGCGGCCGGCTGAGCGGCGGCGCCGCCGCTGCCGCGGGAAACAGGAAAGCAAGAAGGCCGCGCGGGTCGATGCCCGCGCGGCCTTCGCATGTTTGCCGCCGGTTCGGTCGGCTGGTTTATTGCCCCGGCCGGTCGACGAAGCTCACCTCGAGGCCGCGCGCGCGCATCCAGTCCGCCACCGCGTAGCCGGTGCCGGCGCGCCAGGGGCGCAGCTTCGGCGGCTCGACCAGGCGGTATTCGAGCAGCTCCGGCGAGAGCCGCACCTCGCCCGAGGCGCGCACGTGATAGGCGATGATCAGCTCGTTCTTGCGGATGAATTCATAGACGCCCACCAGCTCGACCGTGTCGGCCCGCAAGGCGGTTTCCTCCAGCACCTCGCGCGTGATCCCTTCTTCCGGCGTCTCGCCGTTCTCGAGGAAACCGGTGATCAGCGCGAACATGCCTTCGGGCCAGGCGGCATTGCGCGCCAGCAGCACCTTGCCGTCGATCTCGACGATCGCCGCCACCACCGGCAAGGGGTTGTTCCAGTGGACATAACCGCATTCGACGTCGGGACAGGCCTGGCGCGTGCGGCCGCCCTCCTCGGGCGAATCGGCGCGGGTCGTGAGCGGGCTCGCGCAGCGCGGGCAGAAACGGTACTCGGCAGTGGTCATCGGAGGGGAGCGCATGCGGCGCGGCCTTGAACCGCCAGGCGCGCCGTCGTTCGAGGGATCGGCGAAGCGCTCATTCTAGCGAGTTTGGCGCTTGCGCATCGGCCGCCGGTTCGCCCTGGCCGAAGGGCCGCGCAGCCGCCTCGTCGGCCCGGCACGCGCCGGTCTCGCCAGCGGCTCCGGAACGCGAGCGGCAGCGAGTCGCCCCGATTGTCCCGGCCGCGCCGCCGCCGGCCTTTGCTGCTCCTGCCGATCCTGCCGCATCAAGCGCCCTGCCCGCCCCGCTCGACCGCCCGGCCGCGTGCCGCCAGCCCCCAGGCCGCGAAACCGGTCGCTCCCGCCAGCAGCACCGCTACCGCGATCCACAGCGCCGGCGAAAACGAGCCGGCGCGTGCCACCACCGGCGCTGCGACCAGCGGCCCGGCGATCTGCCCGAGCCCGTAGCAGGCCGTGGCGTAACCCATCAGGCCGGCCGCGTCGTCGCCGTGCAGGCGGCGTGCCTCGCGCATCGCGAACAGTGTGATCGCCGTGAACGGCAGGCCCAGCAGCGCGCTGCCCAGGGCGAATCCGGCCGCGCTCGGCCAGACGATGCCGAGCACGATCGCCAGCGCCTGCAGCGCGTAGCACAAGGCCAGCAACAGGCGATTGTCCCAGCGCGCGGGCAGCCGCGAGCCGAACACCGCGCCCAGCATCTGCGCCGCGCCGAACATCGGCCAGAAGCGATCGGGCCAGGGCGAGCCGATCGGCAGCGCGCCGCGCGCGATCACCGGCAGGAAGGTGGCCGTGATGATGTAGCCGAAACCGGGCGCGCCGTAGAGCAGCACCAGCCGGCGCGCATCGCGACGTGCCGCGGCATGCAGGCCCGGCCGGCCGGAAGACGCGGGCCGCCACATCGTCCCTGCCCTCGCCCGCTCCCCCGCCCTCGGCGCGAACATGCGCCAGATCGGCGCCGCCAGCAGCACCGCGAGCAAGGCGAAGCCGAGCCAGCCGGGCTCGGCGCGCCGGCCGGCCAGGGTGGCACCGACCAGGCCCGTCACCACGATGCCGAAGCCCGCTCCGGTGAAGATCACCCCGCCCCATTGCAGCGCGTCCTGCTCGGCGAGCCGGCGCATCCCCCATTGCGCGGCGAACACGAAGGTCCAGGCGCTCACCACGCCAGCCAGGAAACGCACCGGCAGCCAGAACGCGAAGCCGGGCAGCAGGCCCATCGCGGCGGTCAGCGCGATCGTGGCCAGCAGGCCGCCGCGCACCATGCGCGTCTCGTCGATCCGGATCGCCGCGCAGCTCAGGGCGCCGACGAAATAACCGGCGTAGTTCACCGAGGCCAGCCAGCCGCCGTGGCGGATGTCGAGCGCACCCTGCGCCAGCATCAAGGGCAGCAAGGGCGTGAAGGCGAAGCGGCCCACGCCGAGCGCGACGGCCAGCACGGCGGCGCAGGCCAGCGCGATGCGCAGCGGGCCGGGACCGCGCGCGGCGGCCGGGTTGCTTGCCGTGGAGCCGGCCGTGGCGCCCGAAGCGCTCGAGGCGCTCGAAGCGGCCGAAGTAAGCGAAGCGGCCGAAACAGTCGAATCGAAGGAAGACGAGGCTGGCGGGGCAAGCGGGCGAGTCATGCGGCTCCGGGTCGGCGAAAGGGCGCGCCGGCCATCCGACGCGTCATTTCATGCTAGCCTGCCCGCTCAATCTCGGAAAATGAATAATCGAGAAGCAATTGTTCTCCAGGAGAGAATCATGGATCTGGCGGCATTGGCGATCTTCCGCGCCGTGGTGCGCGAAAACGGCGTCACGCGCGCGGCGGCCAAGCTCAACCGCGTGCAGTCGAACGTGACCACGCGCATCCGCCAGTTGGAGGCGGCGCTCGGCACCGCGCTGTTCGCGCGCGACGGCCGCCGCCTGGTGCTGACCCCGGCCGGCGAGACCCTGCTGCCCTATGCCGAGCGCCTGCTGGCGCTGGCCGACGAGGCGCGGCACGCGGTACGCGAGGACCATCCTCACGGACGGCTGCGGCTCGGCACCATGGAGAGCACGGCCGCGGCGCGCCTGCCCGAGGTGCTCGCGCGTTATCACCAGCGCTGGCCCGAGGTCGGCCTGGAATTGGTGACGGGCGTGACCCGGCGATTGATCGAGCAGGTCCGCGATTTCGAGCTCGACGCCGCCCTGCTCGCCACGCCGCCGCAACCCGAGCTGCTCGACCCGGCCGTGTTCGAGCAGGTGAGCGTCTATCACGAGCCGCTGGCGCTGATCGCGCCGCGCGGCCATCCGCGCATCGTCACCGCGCACGACCTGCGCGTGCCGACCCTGGTGGCGTTCGAGCGCGGCTGCGCCTATCGCGGTTATGTCGAGCGCTGGTACGCGGCCGCCGAATGCCAGCCCTCGCGTGTGCTCGAACTGGGTTCCTACCACGCGATCCTGGCCTGCGTGGCGGCCGGCGCGGGGGTGGCGATCGCGCCGCGCAACGTGCTGGACGGCTCGCCGATGGCGGCGGCGATGTCGATCCACGCGGTGGTCGACATCGCGCCCGTCGACACCTTGCTGGTATGGCGGCGCGGCCACGGCTCGGCCGCCTTGCTGGCGCTGCGCGACGCGCTGCTCGCGCAGGCCGGCGGGATCGACGACCAGGCCCGGGCGCCGGCAACCCGCGAGGCTGTCGCCGGCAAGCCCGGCCGCGCGAGGCGCAAGCGGGCGAGCGCGGCGGCGGCCTGAACGCGGCGCCGCCTCCCGCGCGTCGTCAAGACGAAACGAAACCCGCCCCGCTCAACCGCCGAACCACCCCGCATCGACGTAATACTCGCGCGCCGTGCAGCGCGCCGCGTCGTCGGAGGCGAGAAACAGCGCCATGCTCGCCACGTGCTCCGGCTCCACGCGCAGGTGCAGGCACTGCGCATCCACCAGCCGCGCCTCGCTCTCGGGCGACTGCCACAGCTGCATCTGGCGCGGCGTCCTCACCGCGCCGGGCACGATGCAGTTCACGCGGATGCCGAACTCGCCGAGGTCGCGCGCCAGCCCCCGCGTGAGCCCCTCGATGCCGGCCTTGGCGGTCATGTAGATCGACAGCCCGCGCTCGGCGATATGCCAGGAGATCGAGCCGAGATTGAGGATCACGCCGCGCCCGAGCCGCTTCATGCCCGGCAGCACCGCCTGCGCGCAGAAGAACTGGTGGCGCAGGTTCACCTCCATGCGGCGGTCCCAGTAGTCGGCGCTCACCACGCCGATCTCGTGGCGATCGTCGTTGGCGGCATTGTTGACGAGCACCTCGACGGGCCCCGCCTCGGCCTCGATCGCGGCGAAGGCCGCGTTCAGCGCCTCGATGTCGCGCAGGTCGCAATGGCGGAACACGGGCGGATGCGCGGCGCCGGCGAGCGAGGCCGCGAACGCCTCGGAGGCCTCGCGCGCGACGTCGACGAAGCTCACGCGCGCGCCCTGCGCGACGAAGGCCGCGACGATGGCCGCGCCGATGCCGCTGCCGCCGCCGGTGACGAGGACATGGCGGCCGGCCAGGCTCGGATAGATGGCATGGGTCATGGATGTTCCGGAAAAGCGGTCAGGAAAACGTTGATAAGAAAGGAAAGGCTTGCGGCGGCCCGCTCAGCGGCGCCCGGCGCGCGACATCACGTCGATCCACACCGCCAGCACCAGGATCGAGCCCTTGACGATCATCTGCCAGTAGGCGTCGACGTCGAGCATCGACATGCCGTTGTCGAGGCTGGCCATCACCAGCGCGCCGATCAGCGCGCCGTGCACGGTGCCCGCGCCGCCGCGCATCGAGGTGCCGCCGATGAAGCAGGCCGCGATCGCGTCGAGCTCGCCCATGTTGCCGGCCGAGGGCGAGCCCGCCGCCAGCCGCGCGGTGTTGACGATGCCGGCGAAGGCGCACATCAGCCCCATCAGCGCGAAGATCGCCAGCTTGACGCGATCGGTGTTGATGCCCGACAGGCGCGTGGCCTCCAGGTTCGAGCCGACCGAGTAGATGCGCCGGCCGAACACGGTCTGGGTGGCGATCCAGGAGAACGCGCCGAGCAGGGCCAGCACGATCAGCACCGGCACGGGGATGCCGCCGTAGCCGTCGAGCGTGGCCACGAAGGCGGCGATGATCAGCCCGGCGGCCACCAGCTTGGCGACGTCCTGCCAGAGCGGCGGCACCGCCAGCTGGTAGCGGCGCCGCGCGCCGCGCTGGCGGATCGCGACGAACACCAGCAGCGCGAAGATCAGCACCGCCAGCGCGTCGCCGATGCGCGGCGGCAGGTAGGCCTGCCCGATCGCGACAAAACCGTCCGACACGGGCGCGATGGTCGAGCCGTGCGTGAGGCCCAGCAGGATGCCGCGATAGGCCAGCATGCCGCCCAGCCCGACGATGAACGAGGGCACGCCGCGATAGGTGGACCACCAGCCGTTGAACAGGCCGATCGCCACGCCCAGCGCCATCACGGTGGGCACGGTGGCCGCCACCGGCCAGCCCAGCACCTGGTCGAGAATCGCCGCCACGCCGCCGAGCAGGCCCAGCAGCGAGCCCACCGACAGGTCGATCTCGCCGGCGATGATCACGAACACCATCCCGCAGGCCAGCATGCCGGTGATCGACATCTGCCGCAGCAGGTTGGAGAGGTTGCGCGGCGTGATGAAGGCGCCGTGCGTGAGGATCGAGAACAGCAGCCAGATCGCCGCCACCGCCACCAGCAGCGCGAGGATCTTGTAGCGCGCGAACAGGCGCCGCAACTGCTGCGCGGAGCCGCTCGCGCCGGCCGCGCGGCCGGTCTGCTCGGCGGCCTGGGAAATCGTCTCGGGTGTCATGCGGGGCTTGCCTCGGTCGAAGTCGTGGAAGAGCGCGCGGGCCGGATCGCCGCGCTGAGGATCTGCTCCTGCGTCAGGCCCTCGTTGGGGAAATCGCCGCGCAGCTCGCCGTCGCCGATCACCAGCACGCGATCGGAAATGCCCAGCACCTCGGGCAGCTCGGAGGAGACCATCACGATCGCCATGCCGCGCCTGGCGAGTTCGCCGATCAGCTTGTAGATCTCGTACTTGGCGCCGACGTCGACGCCACGCGTGGGCTCGTCGAGAATCAGCACGCGCGGCTCGGTGAGCAGCATGCGCGTGAGCACGGCCTTCTGCTGGTTGCCGCCCGACAGGCTCGCGATCGACAGCATCGGGTGCGCCGCGCGCACCGACAGGCGCTGCATCTCGACGCGGATCGCGTCGTGCTCGGCGGCCGCGTCGATCCGGCCGAAGCGCGCGTAGCGCTGCAGCACGGCCAGCGTGATGTTGTGGCCCACGCTCAGCTGCGGGACGATGCCGTGGCGCTTGCGGTCCTCGGGCACCATCGCGATGCCGGCGCGGATCGCGTCGAGCGGCGCGCGGATCCTGAGCGGCTTGCCGTCCAGGCGCAGCTCGGCCTGGCTCGCGCCCGGGTAGCAGCCGAAGATCGCCTGCATCAGCTCGGTGCGCCCGGCGCCGACCAGCCCCGCCACGCCGAGGATCTCGCCGCGCCGCACCGAGAAGGACACCGAATCGACGCGCTTGCGGCGCGGGTTGTTGACATCCAGGCAGGTGACCTCGCGCGCCTCCAGCACCACCTCGCCGATCGGATGCGGCTCGCGCGGGAACAGGTTGGCGATCTCGCGGCCCACCATCTGCGCGATGATGCGATCGGTCGACAGCGTGCGCATCGGCTGGGTCGAGACGTGGCGGCCGTCGCGGATCACGGTGATCGTGTCGCACACGGCCTCGACCTCGTCGAGCTTGTGCGAGATGTAGACGCAGGCGATGCCGCGCGCCTTCAGGTCGCGCACGATGTCGAGCAGGATACGCGTCTCGGCCGCCGTCAGCGAGGACGAAGGCTCGTCGAGGATCAGCAGCCGCGCGCGCTTGTTGAGCGCCTTGGCGATCTCGATCAGCTGCTGGTGGCCGCCGCCGTAATGCATCACCGGCAGCGCCACGTTGATGCCCTCGATGCCGAGCCCGGCCAGCAGCTCGTCGGCGCGCCGGTACATGGCCGCGTAGTGCATGCGCCCGCCCGGCAGCGTGATCTCGTTGCCGAGGAACAGGTTCTCGGCCACCGACAGCTCGGGCACCAGCATCAGCTCCTGGTGGATGATCACGATGCCGGCGCGCTCGGTGTCGCGAATCCCGGCGGCGTTGAGCGGCTTGCCTTCCCAGCGGATCTCGCCGTCCCAGGTGCCGCTCGGGTAGACGCCCGAGAGCACCTTCATCAGCGTCGACTTGCCGGCGCCGTTCTCGCCGCACAAGCCGACGCATTCGCCCGGGCGCACCACCAGGTCGATGCCGTCGAGCGCCTTCACGCCGCCGAAGCTCTTCACGATGCCGCGCATTTCCAGCAGGGGTTCCGACATGCGTCGTCCTCTTCGGTCTGGTTGCCTGGCGCTTACTGCGCGCCGATCTGCGCCTGGGTGTAGAAGCCGTCCTTGACGACCACGTCAACGTTGTCCTTCGTCAGCAAGGTGGGCTGCAGCAGCACCGTGTCGACCTTCTTGCGGCCGTTGTCGTACTGCGCGTTGTAGGCCGGCTTGCCGCCCTGGGCCAGCGTCACCGCCAGCTTGGCGGCCTCGCTCGCGATCAGCTTGAGCGGCTTGTAGACGGTCATGGTCTGGGTGCCGGCCACCAGCCGCTTGACGGCGGCCAGGTCGGCATCCTGGCCCGAGACCGGCACCTTGCCGGCCAGGTGCTGGGCGGCCAGCGCCTGGATCGCGCCGCCGGCGGTGCCGTCGTTGGAGGCCACCACCGCGTCGATGCGGTTGTTGTTGGCGGTCAGCGCGTTCTCCATGATGCCGAGCGCGGTCGAGGCGCTCCATTCCGGCACCCATTGCTGGCCCACCACCTGGACGTCGCCGCGGTCGATGGCGGGCTTGAGCACCGTCATCTGCCCCTGGCGCAGCATCTTCGCGTTGTTGTCGGTGGGCGCGCCGCCGAGCAGGAAGTAGCGGCCCTTCGGCCTGACCTTGAGGACGCCCTGCGCCTGCAGCTCGCCGACCTTTTCGTTATCGAAGGAGATGTAGGCGTCCACGTCCGCGTCGAGGATCAGGCGGTCGTAGGACACCACCTTGATGCCGGCCTTCTTCGCCTCGGCCACCACGTTGGTCAGCGCCTTCGAGTTGAACGGCACGATCACGATCACGTCCACGCCGCGCGAGATCAGGTTCTCGATCTGCGAGATCTGGCGCTCCTCGCTGGCGTCGGCCGACTGCACCGATACCTTCGCGCCGAGCTTCTCGGCGGCCGCCACGAAGTAGTCGCGATCGCGCGACCAGCGCTCGACGCGCAGGTCGTCGATGCAGAAGCCTATTTCGGGGTGATCCTTGCTGGCGTGCGCCAGCGGCGCCATCAGCGTCAGGCCGGCCAGCACGGCGCCGGAAACGAGTGAAGCGAGAACGGAACGACGGCGATTCAGGGGCATGTCTGTCTCCATTTCGGTCTGGTTCTTGTAGGGCGTCTTCACGCCTGGCGTCGCTCGATGCTGCGGCGCACGAAGCGCCCGCGCGGGGCGGGCTGCGCACCGGCGGGGCCGGCCCGGCCCGAGGACAAGCGGCATGGTGCATGCGGGCGCGGCGCAGCGGCAATTACGAAATTGCCCAAGCGCCCTAACATTTCTTGCCGGGCCGCGCGAGAAGGCCCGGCCGGCGCCGCCGCTTGCCACTAGAATGAGCGGGCCGCGGGCAAGAGGCGCCCGCCGCGTCGCGCGAGCCGTGCCCAGGTCCGCGGCCAGATGCATAACGACGCCTCGCGAGACACGAACCGACCATGCAACGTGCTTCGTCCGATTCGCCGCAACCGGCGCGCGCACATCGCATCGCGCTGCTGTTCAATGCGAACAAGGTGTACGACCGCGAGCTGATCACCGGGATCGGCGACTACATGCGCTCCACGCGGGTGAGCTGGGACCTGTTCCTCGAGGACGATTTCCGCTGCCGCGTGCAGGGCATCGAGCGCTTCGACGGCGACGGCATCATCGCCGACTTCGACGACCCCGCCGTGGACGCGGCGCTGCGCGGCTGCCGCCTGCCGGTGGTGGCGGTGGGCTCGTCCTACGAGGACGCGGCGCACTACCCGCCCAGCCTGCCCTACGTGGCGACCGACAACGGCCAGCTGGTGGGGCTGGCCTACACGCACCTGATCGAGGCCGGGCTGGAGCATTTCGCGATGTACAGCCTGCCGCCCGCCGACGAGAACCGCTGGGCCCAGCAGCGCGAGCTGGTCTACACGCGGCTGCGCCGCCACGACGTGCCCGACGTGCCGATCGAGGCCGAGATCTATCGCGGCCTGTCGACCAGCGCGCCGACCTGGCATCACGCCACGCGCCAGTTGACCGACTGGCTGCGCGCGCTGCCCAAGCCGGTCGGCGTGATCGCGGTGACCGACGCGCGCGCGCGGCACCTGCTGCAGGCCTGCGTGGCGGCCGGGCTGGCGGTGCCCGAGGAGATCGCCATCATCGGCATCGACAACGATCCGCTCACGCGCACGCTCAGCCGCATCCCGCTGTCCTCGGTGATCCAGGGCACGGTGGAGATGGGCCGCACCGCCGCCCACCTGCTGCACCAGATGCTCGGCGGCGCGCGCTTCGGCGGCCGGCAGATCCTGGTGCCGCCGGTCGGCATCAACGTGCTGGCCTCGACGCGCCACCAGCCGCTGGCCAGCCCCTACGTGATGCGCGCGCGCCACTTCATCCGCCAGTACGCCTGCCAGGGCATCCGCACCGAGCAGGTGGCCGACTACGTGGGCGTGTCGCGCTCCTCGCTGGAGGAGCATTTCCGCCGCGAGCTGCGCTGCACCGTGCACCAGGAGATCCTGCGCCACAAGCTCGACGCGGCCAAGCAACTGCTGGCCACGCGCGAGCTGGCCACCGCCGAGGTGGCGGTACGCTGCGGCTTCACCTCGCCGCAATACATGTACGCCGTGTTTCGTCGCGAACTCGACTGCACGCCGCGCGAATACCAGGAACGCACCATGACGGGAGGTCATGCTTGAGCGCGATCGAATCGCAACGAGCCTATGCGCCGGATGCGCGTGGCCTGACGGAACGCCCCTGGGGCCGGCTGCCCGGCGGGGACGCGGTGCGCCTGTTTACGCTGCGCAACGCGCACGGCATGCGCGTGGCGATCAGCGAGCTGGGCGCCACCCTGGTGTCCTGGCAGGCGCCCGACCGCGCCGGCCGGCTCGGCGAGATCCTGCTCAGGCACGACACGCCGGCCGACTACCTGGCCGCGAACGCCTATTTCGGCGCGCTGGTGGGGCGCTATGCGAACCGCATCGCCGAGGCGCGTTTCTCGCTCGACGGGATCGACTACCCGCTCGACCGCAACGATGGCGCGCAATGCCTGCATGGCGGCTTCGGCGGCTTTCATCGGGCCTTGTGGGAGGCCGAGCCGCGGGAGGATGCGCTGCTGATGCGGCTCGCCTCGCCGGAAGGCGAAGGCGGCTTTCCCGGCAACCTGGAAGTGCGCGTGCGCTACGCGCTCGACGACCACGGCACGCTGTCGATCGGCTACGAGGCGCGCGCCGACGCGCCCACCCCGATCTCGCTGACCAGCCATCCCTATTTCAACCTGAGCGGGCGGCCGCACGGCGATATCGGCGGGCATGTGCTGAGCATCGACGCCGATCGCTACCTGGAAGTCGATGCGCGCCTGATCCCGCAGCGCGAGGCCGGCGTGGCAGGCACCGCCTTCGATTTCCGCCACGCCGCGCCGCTCGGCGCGCGGCTCGGCTGGCCGCATGCGCAGCTCGCGCTGGCGGGCGGCTTCGATCACTGCTTCGTGCTGCGCCCCGCCGAGACCGACGAGCAGGGCGCGCCGCGCGTGCGCGAGGTGGCGCGCGTCTACGAACCCGGCAGCGGCCGCGAGCTGAGCGTGCTGACCGACCAGCCGGGTTTGCAGCTCTACACCGGCAACGGGCTGTCGGGCGCGTTCGCGCGGCACGGCGCGCTGTGCCTCGAAGCCGGCGCGTTCCCGGACCAGATCAACTCGCCGCGGGCCGAGGCCGTGGTGCTGCGCCCCGGCCAGGTCTATCGGCAGGACACGCGCTATCGCGTGACGATCGCGCCATGACAAAAAC
This sequence comes from Burkholderia sp. Cy-637, assembly GCF_011753175.1. Classification (NCBI taxonomy): domain Bacteria; kingdom Pseudomonadati; phylum Pseudomonadota; class Betaproteobacteria; order Burkholderiales; family Burkholderiaceae; genus Burkholderia; species Burkholderia sp. Cy-637. Next base: position 14,364 of record NZ_VWWC01000131.1, read on the forward strand.
GGCGACGGGGCTCGATGCCCCGCCGCCGTTTCCACTTCGGTCGTTCCCGCTATTCGCGGCCGGATCGACCGGCCGCGAGCTTCAGCCTCGAGCTCACCCCACCAGCAGCGTCTTCGGCTCCAGGTAGGCGGCGATCCCCCATTTACCCATTTCGCGGCCGAGCCCCGAATGCTTGAAGCCGCCGAACGGCGCGCGCGGCTCGTGGTTCAGCGTGTTGACCAGCACCCGGCCCGAGTCGATGCGCAGCGCCACCCGCTCGCAGCGTTCGCGGTCCTTGCCGAGCACCAGGGCGCTCAGGCCGTAGCGCGTGTCGTTGGCGATCGCGATCGCGTCCTCCTCGTCCTCGTAGGCGATGATCGACAGCACCGGCCCGAAGATCTCCTCGCGCGCGATGCGCATCGCGTTGCTCACGCCCGAGAACAGCGTCGGCTTCACGTACCAGCCCGCCTCCAGCCCGTCGGGGCGACCCTCGCCGCCCGCCAGCAGGCGCGCGCCCTCCTCGCCGCCGAGCCTGATGTAGCCCTGCACGCGCTCCCATTGCTTGCGGCTCACCATCGGCCCGATCTCGGTATCGGCCTCGTGCGGGTTGCCCGACTTGATGCCCGCCACGGCCGCCGCGGCCAGTTGCTCGAACTCGGCGAGCCGCGCGCGCGGCACCAGGATCCGCGTGCCGGCCACGCAGGCCTGGCCGCTGTTCATGAATCCGGCCTGCAGCACCAGCGGCATCGCCTCGGCGAAATCGGCATCGTCGAGCACGATGGTGGGCGACTTGCCGCCCAGCTCCAGCGTGACGCGCTTCATGCCTTCCGCGCCGGCCTCCACCAGGTGCTGGCCGACCGCCGACGAACCCGTGAAGGAGATCTTGGCGACGCGCGGATCGCGCGCGAAGGTCTCGCCGACCACCTCGCCGCGACCGTTGACGATGTTGAACACGCCCGCCGGCAACTCGGCCGCGTGCAACGCCTCGATCACGATGCGGGTCTGCCAGCCGCTCATCTCGCTGGGCTTGATCACCGCCGTGCAGCCGGCCGCCAGCGCGGTGGCGAGCTTGTTGCAGATGAAACCAGCATTGCTGTTCCAGGGCGTGATCAGCGCGGCCACGCCCACCGGCGTCATCACCACGCGCGCCGCGCCGGCCTGCTCCTCGAACGGATAGGCCTCCAGCGTCTCGATCGCCTGCTGGACCGTCTGCGCCGGGTACTGGGCCATCCAGCGCGCCCGCGACGAGGGCGCGCCGTATTCGCCGACCACCGCCTCCAGCAGTTCGTCCTCGCGCGCCACCAGTTGCGTGTGGATGCGGCGCAGCGCGGCCAGCCGTTCCTGCCGCGTGGTGCGCGACCAGGCCGGGAAGGCCGCGGCGGCCGCGGCGATCGCGCGGCGCGCGTCCTCCTCGTCGCCGAGGCGCAGTTGCCCGTTCACCTGCCCGCTGCTCGGGTCGACCAGGTCGAACCATTCCTCGCCGTGGGGCACCACGAATTCGCCATCGATGTAGCTGTGCTCGATCCTTTGCATCTGCCTTCTCCGTCCGGTTGGGCGACGCCGGGGCGGCGTCGTCTTGCATGGAGTCGAGTGTAGGGATTCGGGACTATTCCGATAAGCCGTCCTATCATGCATGGGTTATCCCGAAAAAAAGGACGATCGATGCATCGCACCGGCCTGACCGAACTCGAGGTGGTGCTGGCCGTGGCCCGCCTCGCCAGCTTCCGCGCCGCCTCGCGCGAGCTGGGGATGTCGACCACGGCCGTCAGCGCGGCGGTGGCCGGGCTCGAGGCGCGCCTGAAGGTGCGCCTGTTCAACCGCTCGACGCGCAGCGTGGCGCTGACCGATGCCGGCCAGCGCTACGTGGAGCGCGTCGCGCCGGCGCTGGCCGAGATCCGCCGCGCCGACGAGGAAGCCGGCACCGGGCCCGATGTGCCGAGCGGCACGCTGCGCCTGAACGCCCCGCCCGAAACCGCCACCATGCTGGTGCAGCCGCTGCTGGCCGAGTATCTGAACCGTTATCCGCAGGTGCGCGTCGACGTGGTCAGCGACCTGCGGCTGATCGATATCGTCGCCGACGGCTTCGACGCGGGGATCCGGCTGGCCGAATCGGTGCCGCAGGACATGATCGCGGTGCCGCTGACCGACGAGATCCGCATGCGGGTGGTCGCCACGCCCGGCTACCTGGCGCGCCACGGCACGCCGCGCGAGCCGGCCGAGCTGGTCGACCACCAGTTGATCAGCATGCGGCTGGGGCGCGGCATCTATCACTGGGAGCTGGAGCGCGCGGGCCAGAAGTTCGTCGCCAACCTGCCGATGCGGCTGGTGTTCAGCGACTCGCGCGCGATCCGCCAGGCCACGCTGGCCGGGCTCGGGCTGGGCTTCCTGACCGACTGGTTCGTCAGCGAGGATCTCGCGCGCGGCGCGCTGGTGCCGGTGCTGGACGACTGGTGCCAGCCGTTCGGCGGCTTGCGGCTGTATTACCCGGGGCGGCGCTTCGTGCCGGCGCGGTTGAGGGCCCTGATCGAGCTGGTGCAGGAACGCCGGGCGAACGGGTTGCCGGTGTTCTCGGAGAACTGGACGGCAGCGCCTTGGGAGGCGGGTTGAAGATCGCGCGCCCTTGAAAAAAGCCGCGAACCTCACGGTTCGCGGCTTTGTCGTTCAGGCTTCGGCCGCCGAAACCGGCCGCGCCCAAGCTGAAACTCAGAGCTTCGAGGCCACCCAGGCCTGCACGCCCGCCAGCGCGGCCGGCAGGTTCGCCGGCTCGGTGCCGCCGGCCTGGGCCATGTCCGGCCGGCCGCCGCCCTTGCCGCCCACCTGCTGGGCCACGAAGTTGACGAGTTCGCCGGCCTTGACCTGCTTGCTCGCCTCGGCCGTCACGCCGGCGATCAGGCTGACCTTGCCGCCTTCCACCGCAGCCAGCACCACGGCCGCGTGCTTGAGCTTGTCCTTGAGCTTGTCGACGGTTTCGCGCAGCGTCTTCGAATCGGCGCCGTCCAGCGTGGCGGCCAGCACCTGCACGCCCTTGACGTCGACCGCCTGCTGCGCGAGCTCGTCGCCCTGGCTGGAGGCCAGCTTCGACTTCAGCGCGGCCAGCTCCTTCTCGAGCGACTTGACCTGGTCCTGCACCTGGCCGATGCGCTGGGTCAGTTCCGCCGGCTGCGCCTTGAGCATCGAGGCGGCCGTGTTCAGGCGCGCGTCGAGCTCCTGCACGTAGCGCAGGGCGTTGTCGCCGGTGATCGCCTCGACGCGGCGGATGCCGGCGGCCACGCCGCCTTCCATCACGATCTTGAAGAAGCCGATGTCGCCGGTGCGACGCACGTGGGTGCCGCCGCAGAGTTCGCGCGAGAAGCCCAGGTCGAGCACGCGCACCTCGTCGCCGTACTTCTCGCCGAACAGCGCCATCGCGCCGCCCTTCACCGCGTCGTCGTAGGACATGTTGCTCACGATGCCCGGCGCGTTGGCGAGGATCTCGGCGTTGACGATCGCCTCGACACGGCGGATCTCGTCGTCGCTCATCGGCGCGTTGTGCGCGAAGTCGAAACGCGTCTTGTCGGCGTCGACCAGCGAGCCCTTCTGCTGCACGTGGCTGCCCAGCACCTCGCGCAGCGCCTTGTGCATCAGGTGGGTGACCGAGTGGTTGCGCTCGGTGCGGGCGCGGCGCGCGGCGTCGATCTCGGCGCGCAGCGTGTCGCCCACCTTCAGCGTGCCCTGCTCGACCGTGCCGTGATGGCCGATCACGTCGGCCTGCACCTTCAGCGTGTCCTCGACCGCGAAACGCGTGGCGGCATTAGCCAGCACGCCCTGGTCGCCGACCTGGCCGCCCGATTCCGCGTAGAACGGCGTGTGGTCCAGCACCACCACCGCCTGCTCGCCGGCCTGCGCCTGCTGGACGGCCGTGCCGCCCACGTAGAGCGCGACGATCTTGGCGTCGTCGAAGGCGATGTCCTCGTAGCCGTGGAAGGTAGTCTTGGCGCCCGAGTATTCGAGGCCCTGGGTGGCCTTGAACTTGCCGGCCGCGCGCGCCTGCTCGCGCTGGCGCGCCATGGCGTCGTCGAAGGCCGGCTCGTCGACCGTCATGCCGCGCTCGCGGCAGACGTCGGCCGTCAGGTCCAGCGGGAAACCATACGTGTCGTGCAGCTTGAACGCCAGTTCGCCGTCGAGCTGCTTGGCGCCCTTGGCGTCGAGCTCGGCCAGCGCCGCGTCGAGGATCGTCATGCCGTGCTCGATGGTCTCGAGGAAGCGCTCCTCTTCCTGGCGCAGCACGTCGGTCACGCGGCCTTCGGCTTCCTTCAGTTCCGGATAGGCGCCGCCCATCTCGGCCACCAGGTCGGCCACCAGCTTGTGGAAGAAGGCGCCCTTGCGGCCCAGCTTGTAGCCGTGGCGGATCGCGCGGCGCACGATGCGGCGCAGCACGTAGCCGCGGCCCTCGTTGCCCGGGATCACGCCGTCGACGATCAGGAACGAGCAGGCGCGGATGTGATCGGCGATCACCTTCAGCGAGTTGTTCGTCAGGTCGGCCACGCCCGTCTCGCGCGCGGCGGCCTTGATCAGGTTCTGGAACAGGTCGATCTCGTAGTTGCTGTGCACGTGCTGCAGCACCGCCGCGATCCGCTCCAGGCCCATGCCGGTGTCGATCGACGGCTTCGGCAGGCGCGTCATGTTGCCTTGCGCGTCGCGGTTGAACTGCATGAACACGAGATTCCAGATCTCGATGTAGCGGTCGCCGTCTTCCTCGGGGGATCCCGGCGGGCCGCCCCAGACGTCCGGGCCGTGGTCGTAGAAGATTTCCGAGCAGGGGCCGCAGGGGCCGGTGTCGCCCATCTGCCAGAAGTTGTCCGAGGCGTAGCGCGCGCCCTTGTTGTCGCCGATGCGGATGATGCGCTCGGCCGGCACGCCCACTTCCTTGGCCCAGATGTCGTAGGCCTCGTCATCGTCGTGGTAGACGGTGACCCACAGCTTTTCCTTGGGCAGGCCGTAGACGCTCGTCAGCAGCTCCCAGCCGTAGTGGATCGCGTCCTTCTTGAAGTAGTCGCCGAACGAGAAGTTGCCCAGCATCTCGAAGAAGGTGTGATGGCGCGCGGTGTAGCCGACGTTCTCGAGATCGTTGTGCTTGCCGCCCGCGCGCACGCTGCGCTGCGAGGTGGTCGCGCGCGAGTACGGACGCGATTCGGTGCCGAGGAACACGTCCTTGAACTGCACCATGCCCGAATTGGTGAACAGCAGGGTCGGGTCGTTGCCCGGGACGAGGCTCGACGAACGGACGATCGTATGACCCTTCGATTCGAAGAACTTGAGGAATTTCTCGCGGATTTCGGCGGCTTTCATAGCGTGCGGGAACGGTCCTGCCAGACTGGCTCTGTGGCTATCGGCGCCGTGCGCCGGGGGATCGGGCGCACGGCGGCTGGTTTCTGAAACGATCGATTATACGGGATCGCGACCCGGGGGCGGCAGGCCCGCGCGGGCGGGGGCGGAACGGCGCCGCGCCGGCCCGCGCGGGCGGACGGCCCGGGATG